>JAIXZK010000141.1 GCA_027489695.1 Sphingomonadales bacterium | reverse complement strand
GAAGGACCTCGGGTCCCATGCCCCATTTTTCGAGCGTGCCGGGGCGGAAATTCTCGATGAGGATATCGGCCTTGGCGATCAGTCTGCGGGCCAGCGCCTGGCCTTCGGGCACGCGGAGGTTGGCTGAAACCGCCTTCTTGTTGCGGGCGACGACTTCCCACCACAAAGGATAATCACCGCGGCCCCAGACGCGCATCGGGTCACCGGCGCCGGGCGGTTCGATCTTGATGACCTCGGCGCCCATGTCGCCAAGCAATTGCCCGCAGAACGGCCCGGCGATGAGCTGGCCCATTTCGACGACGGTGATGCCGGCCAGGGGGCCGGTATTCGCGGTCACGGTCATTCAGCAGCAATCGCAAGGTTTGGCGCCAGGCCGTGCCAGACCGGCGGGCGCGGCGCCGGCAGGCCGGTTTCGGCTTCGCAGGCCGCGCGCAGCGTCTCGATGTCGCCGCCGCGATCGAACAGCGGCAGTTCGCCCCGCGCCGCCGCCATTTCGGCGCGCAGGGCCGCGGTCGCCGCCAGATCGACCTGGCCCTCGTCATCGGCGACGACGCCATAGCGGCGCGCGCCGGCGGCGGTCACCAGCCCCTGGCGGATTTCGAGGCCGACCAGCGCCGGATCGCGCTGCAACGCGTCGCCCCAGCCACCGCCGCCCCAGGTGATGAAGTGGAGGACATCATCGGCCTCGACTTCCAGCCGATCGAGCTTGTTGGCGACGATGGTCTGCGTGCCATCAGGCTTTTCGAGGATCTTGCGGGCACGGGTGCCGGGCTCGCCGCCATTGACGCCCCAGGGATAGGTGAACCAGCGGTCGTCGTGAATGGAAACGGTGCCGGCGGCGAGGAAGCGGTAGGACATCAGGATGCCGTTGCCGCCGCGATTGAGCCCCGCCCCGCCGGTATCGGCGAGCGCTTCGTAACGCTCGATACGCAGCGGGAAATAGCGTTCGAGGAATTCATTGGGGACGTTGGTGAAGCCCGGCCACAGCGAATGACCATCGGGGCCATCGCCGAACGGCTTGCCGGGGATGCCGCCGAAACCGATCTGGAACAGCTGGAACCATTCGCCGCCTTTGCCCGGCCGCGTGTCGCGCCCCGAATACATCAGGTGCGGCGACGACGAGAAACCCGCGGCGCAGAGGAATTCCGGCGTGCGCTGGCCGAGCAGTCCGCCGAGGATATCGAAGATGCGGCCGAGCGCATGGGTGCGCCCCGACAATGCCGCCGGGAATTGCGGCTTCAGCAGCGAACCCTGCGGGATGCGCACCTCGATCAGATCGTAGAAGCCATCGTTGAACATGATCTGCGGATCGAAGACCATGATCATGTAGATGCCGAAGAACATCTTGAACATGTTCTCGTTGAGGTAGAAATTGATCGACGCCGCCGATTGCGGATCGGTGCCGGCGAAATCGAGAACGACCACATCGCCGGTGCGCTGCATGGTGCAGGTGATCTTGTAGGGACCGAAGCCGACGCCATCGTCGCAGATGTAGTCGGTGAAGCTGACGGCGTCGGTCGAGATGGCGGTCGCCAGCAGCGCCTTCATGGCGCGATGGTTGCGCGCCAGCAGATCGTCCATCGCAGCGATGACGACATCCTCGCCGAAGCGGCCGCACATTTCGTCGATGCGCCGCGCCGCGACCCGGCACGAGGCGATCAGCGCGTTGAGATCGGCGGCGCACCAGTCGGGCTTGCGCGTCTGGTGCATGACGAGCTTCACAAGGTCCTCATTATACTCGCCCTTGCGCCAGATCTTGACCGGCGGGATGCGCACGCCTTCCTCGAAGATCGCGCGGGCATCGATCGGCATGGAACCGGCGACCTTGCCGCCGATATCCGACTGATGGCCGAACATCGCCGTCCAGGCGACGAGGCGGCCCGAACGGTAGACCGGCAGCAGCACCAGCCAGTCGTTCGAATGGCTGATCGCCCCTTCGCAGCTGTACGGGTCCGACAGGAAGATCATGTCGCCTTCCTCGATGGTCCCGTCGAAACCGCGCAGGAAGCCGTCGATGAAGCTGCCGAACTGGCCGACGATCATCTTGCCAGCGGGGTTGGCGATCAGCGGAAAGGCATCGCCCTGTTCGCGGATGCCGGGCGACATGGCGGTGCGGACGAGGGTCGCGTCCATTTCGATGCGGGCATTGCGCAGCGCGTTCTCGATGATGTCGAGCGTGACGGGGTCGATCGTCGCGCGCGCGAACGGCTGCGGGTTGGTCTCGATGATGCGGGCGGGCATGGGGCGCGTTCCTGCGGCTATTTCGATGCGGCGACGAGGCGGGCGAAGGCGCCGCTCATCACCTCGTCGACAGGGGTGGCGAATTCTTCGAGATGGACGAAGCTCGGGCCGCCGACACGATAGGCCAGCTTGAGGCGCGTGCCGCTGCCTTCCGGGGCCAGGGTGATGTCGAGCACTGCATTGACCGGAAAGGCCTGCAACGGACCGAAGCCACCGATCAGGCGGAGCAGCCGCGGCGCCATCGCGGTGGCGACGGTGGCATGGACGACCGACTGGCCGTTCCAGCGCTCGACAAGCAGCCCGCCCGCCTGAGGATCGAGGCTGAGCCGCGCGGCATCGCCCGAATAGCTGTGCTCGGCCGGCCACCAGCGATTCCAGGCGACAAGCTGCGCCCAGACCGCGGCGGGCGCGGCCGGCACCACGGCCTCGTTCATCGAAACAAAGCCGTCGGGGCCGCTCATCGAGACGCGCGCGCTCGCCGGCAGCGCGCTGGCGACGCCGAGGAGGAGCGCGGCGAGGCAGGCGGCGCGGTTCATGCCGGGGTGATCAGCAGATTGCCGAAATCGTCGACGCGCGCGACATGGCCGGACAGCACCAGCGTCGTCGAATCCATCTCGGTGACGATCGCCGGGCCGGGCACCAGATCGCCGGCGCGCAGCTTCGATCGATCATAGATGGCGCCGGCCTGGGCGCGGCCGTCCATCCACATCTCGTGATCGCGCACCCGTGCTGCAGCGGGGTTGCCATCGCCGGCCGGAATCCGCTCGGCGGCGACATTGGCGGCCTTGCCGAGCGCCACAACGCGGATGTTGACCAGCTCCTGCGGCACCGAAAGGTTGAAGGTGAACAGGCGCTTGTGTTCGGCATCGAAGCGTTCGGCGAGGCTGGCGACGGTCGATCCCGGCGGCGAGAACAGCGGCACTTCGAAGGCCTGGCCGGCGTAGCGAATGTCGATTTCGACGCGCAGTTCCTGGTCCTCGCGTGCCACGCCTTCGGCGGCGAGTTCGGCGCCGACCTGGGCGATGATCTCCTCGATCACCGCGCCGACTTCGGCGTCGTCGGTCTGCGTCACCAGCTTGTTGAAGCTGCGCTGGGCATCGACGCGCAGCCGGGTGGTGGCATCGCCATAGGCGCAGAGCACGCCGGGCGACGGCGGGATGATGACGGGCCACGACCCCATCAGCACGCCCATGGCATTGCCGTGCAGCGGGCCGGCGCCGCCGAAGGCCATCAGCGCGAAATCACGCGGGTCATAGCCCTGCGCCACCGACACAAGCCGCAGCGCGCCGTACATCGTCTCGTTGACGATGGCGATGATGCCGGCGGCGGCCTCCATCAGCGACAGGCCGAGCGCATCGGCGATGGTCTGGACGCTACGCCGCGCCGCCTCGCGATCGAGCTTGAACGTGCCGCCGAGCAGGTTTTCCGGCAGATAGCCGAGCACGACATTGGCATCGGTAACGGTCGGCAGTTCGCCGCCGCGGCCATAGGCGGCCGGCCCCGGCACGGCGCCGGCCGATTGCGGGCCGACGCGCAGTGCTTTCGTCAGTTCCGGCACGGTCGCGATCGAGCCGCCACCGGCGCCGACGGTCTTCACGTCGAGCGACGAGGCACGGACGGTCAGATGGCCGACCGATGTTTCGCGGCGCAGGCGCGGCAGGAAATCCTCGATCAGCGCGACATCGGTGGAGGTGCCGCCCATGTCGAGCGTCAGCACATTGGCATGGCCGCTGTTCTTCGCGATCCACACCGCGCCGGCCACACCGCCAGCAGGGCCGGACATCAGCAGATTGACCGGCGCCGTGCGGCTCTTGGCGGCAGTCATCAGGCCGCCGTCCGAACGGAGCAGGCTGAGCTTCGCCGAAGTACCCCAGTTCGCCAGCTCGGTCTCGAGATTGCCGACATAGCGGCTGACGGTCGGGCGCACCGCTGAATTGGCGACCGTCGTCAGCGCCCGCTCATATTCCTGCATTTCGGGCAGGATATCGACGCTCAGGCTCACCGGCAGCCCGGGCAGTTCCTCGGCGCAGATCTCGGCGATGCGGCGTTCGTGGACGTCGTTGCGATAGGAGTTGATCAGGCAGACGGTGATCGCCTCGACCTTCTCCTCGGCCAGCCGGCGCAGGTTCACCCGCAGTGCCGACTCGTCGAGCGCCCGCACCACCACGCCATCGGCGCCGATGCGTTCCGGCGCCTCGATGGTCGCTTCCAGCGGCGCCATCGGGGTCGGCTTGGGCCAGACGATCCAGGCTGCCAGCCCGCCCGGCACCAGGCTGCGGGCGATCTGCAATATGTGGCGATAGCCTTCGGTGACGATCAGCCCGACGCGGGCGATCTTGTGCTCCAGCACGGCGTTGGTGGCGACGGTGGTGCCGTGCAGGAACAACGACAGTTCCGCCGGCGTGATACCGGCCTTGTCGCAAAGCTGCCGCGCCCCGGCGATGACCGCCTGCGAAGGATCATGCGGCGTCGATGGCACCTTGTCGCGGAAGGTCCGGCCCGTCGCCTCGTCGATCACCAGCAGGTCGGTAAAAGTGCCGCCGACGTCCACCCCCAGACGATAACTCACACCTTTACCCCTTTTACGATGAAGTCACCGGCCTTGCCGACGCGGCTGGGCAGCGCCCGCCCCATGATGCCCGCGAACCAGCGATTGGCCGCGACCGCGGCGTCGAGATCAAGGCCGCTGGCGACGCCAGAACGATTGAAAAGATACAGCAATTCCTCGGTACCGACATTGCCCGCCGCCCCCGGCGCGAACGGACAACCGCCGAGCCCGCCCAGCGCCGAATCGAAGGTACGACAGCCGGCCTGATAGCCCGCCCAGGCATTGGCCGGGGCAAGCCCGCGGGTATCGTGGAGGTGCAGCCGAATCGGCACCGGCGCGATCGCCTCGATCACCCGCCCGACGAGATCGCCGACCTGGCCGGGCACGCCGACCCCGATCGTATCGGCGAGCGCGACCTCGGCGGCGCCGGCATCGGCCATGCGGCGGGCAAGATCGATCACCCGCTCCGGCGGGACATGGCCTTCATAGGGGCAACCGAACGCCGCCGAGATCGTGACCTGGGCGATCAGCCCGGCATCGCGCGCCATTTTCAGCATGGCAGTATTGGCAATGATGCCATCGGCGACGGTCTGGCCCTGGTTGACGATGCCGAAACCGTCGGTCGAGACCAGCACACAGCCCGCTTCATCGAGCGGCCGCGGCGTATCCAGCGTCGCAATCGCCCGCGAAACACCGCGTTCGTTGAGGCAAAGCCCGATGAATCGCACGCCGGGCGCTTGCGGAAGGCCGGCAACCACTGCTTCGGCATCGCCCATCTGCGGCACCCGGCGCGGGTTTACGAAGCTGGCGACCTCGATCCGTGTCGCGCCAAAGCCGATCAGCCGTTCGATCAGCGCCAGCTTGTCGCTGGTTTCGACGAAACCCGCCTCATTCTGCAGCCCATCGCGCGGGGATACCTCGACAATCGAGACCGGTTCGAGGGGCTGGGCAATGGCCATGGCATTTGTATACAAATCCGCTGCCGGCCTGTACAGGCCGATCAAGCGCAAGGAGACCGATGGTGACCGG
>JAIXZK010000057.1 GCA_027489695.1 Sphingomonadales bacterium | reverse complement strand
CGCCGAGCGAGGCGATCGCCGCTGCCCTGATCGAGACCCAGGGCGAGGCTTGATCATGGCATTGCTGGATCGGATCTGGCTGGTCGGCGCCGGCAATATGGGCGGCGCGATGCTCCGCCGCTGGGCAGGGGCGGGGATCGATCCTGCCGCGATCACCGTCATCGATCCGGGGAACCCTGCCGTTCCTGAAGGCGTGCGGCATCTGACCGCGCCGCCCGTGGACGAGCGCCCGACCGCCGTCGTGCTTGCGGTAAAGCCGCAGCAACTTCATAGCGTCGCGCCAGCGCTCGCGCCCTTCGTTGCGGGCGTGCCGCTGCTCGTGTCGATCCTGGCGGGGGTGGAAGTTGCGACGCTGGCGGACGTGCTTGGCGCGCAAACCGTGGTCCGCGCCATGCCGAACCTGCCGGTAGCCATCGGCAAGGGCGGGGTCGGTCTCACTACGCCGAGCGACGATGCCGAGGCGCGCGCCGCCGCCGAGACGCTGATGGCACCACTCGGACTGGTCGAATGGGTGCCGAGCGAGACGATGCTCGATGCACTCACCGCGCTCGCAGGGTGCGGGCCGGGTTTCGTGTTCCGCTTCGTAGATGCGCTGGCCGAGGCCGGCGCAGCGCTGGGCCTGCCTGCCGATCAGGCGCAGCGGCTGGCGCTTGCCACGGTGGAAGGCTCCGGCCTGATGGCAGCGGCGGCTGGCGAAAGCCCGGCCGTCCTCGCCGATCGTGTAGCCAGCCCCGGCGGCTCGACACGCGAAGGTCTGAACGTGCTGGATAGGGGCGCAGCGCTCAACACGCTGCTGCGCGACACGCTCGCCGCTTCCGCCCGGCGCAACGCCGAAATGGCCGCCGAAGCGCGCAAATAGCGCGGTCATCTACGGAACGGCTGCGAATTCCAGCGGTTAAGTCTCCGATCTCAGTATCGACGGAGGCTGACATGGCGACGACGACCGAACGCGAACCCAAGCGCACGACGAAGACGACGGCCAAGGATACGGCCAAGACCAGCGGCTCGACCAGCGTGGGCGTGATCGCCGGCGCGGTCGCCGGCGGCGCGGCGCTGGGCCTGCTGGCGATGCTCGGCCGCAAGGCGGCAGTGCAGGCCCCCAGCGCGCTTGCCGGCAACTGGGACGATGCGCTCAAGGCCGAGCACAAGGCCGTATTGAAGGTATTCGATACCCTCGAAGCGACCGACGACAAGGCGACGATCCGCCGCAACATGCTGCTCGCGCACATCAAGCACGCGCTGGTGAAGCATGCGATCGAGGAAGAGAACGTCATCTATCCGGCCCTGCGCGAAGCAGGCAAGACCGAGCAGGCCGATGAGCTCAACGCTGAGCACGGCTATGTGAAGCAGTTTCTCTACGAACTGGAGAACATGCCCAGCACCTCGCCCAAGTGGCTGGAGAAGGTGAAGGAATTCCGCGCGGCGCTGGAAAAGCACATCCGCGAGGAAGAGGATGAGCTGTTCCCCGAGTTGCGCGCGCAGCTGAGCGAGGAAAAGAACAAGGCGCTTACCTTGGCGATGAACAAGGAAGGCTTCAAGGTCGCCTGAACAAGGGTGGACGCCGGGGCGTCAGCGCCCCAGCGTCGCCACCCGGCCGCGTTCGTCCTCGGGCATCAGCCCCTCGAGCACGGCCCAGAATCCCCCGACGGCTCCCTGGCCGGCGCTTGAATAGGCGCCGGCCATTTTTTCGCGCAGCGCTTCAAAGAGTTCGGATTCGAGTTTCGCGCCCGCGTCGGTAAGGCGCAGCAGCCGCTGCCGACGATCCCGAGTGCCGGCGCGGGTTTCCACCAGCTCGCGATCGGCCAGTTCCCCCAGCACCCGTCCCAGTGACTGCTTGGTAATCGCCAGCAGCGAGAGCAGCTCGCTCACCGTCAGGTCGGGCTTGCGGGCGATGAAGTAGAGCGCGCGGTGGTGTGCGCGGCCAAGCCCCTGGCGTGCCAGCCCGTCATCGATCGAGCGGGTGAGATGCGAATAGCCGAAATAAAGCAATTCGATACCGCGCCGGATTTCGGGTTCGCGCAGGAAGAGGGGAGACGCAGGAAGTGGGGCAGCCATGTTGACCGTTTCTGCCACCGCGCCTAGTCCTGCGCAACCCGAGGCCCCTGGGGACAAGAAAGACCGAGTGATGGAAGACGCGACGATCCTGGATTTCGAATTCGAAGCCCACACCAACCCGCGCACCGGCGACGACCGCGCGACGATCCTCGCGAACCCCGGCTTCGGCAAGACATTCACCGATCACATGGCGGTGATCCGCTACTCGGCCGACAAGGGCTGGCACGATGCGCGCATCCAGCCCTATGCGCCGCTCCAGATCGATCCCGCCTGCGCGGTTCTCCATTATGCGCAGGAGATTTTCGAAGGCCTCAAGGCCTATCGCCTGCCGGATGGCGGCGCGGCGCTCTTCCGCCCGAAAGAAAATGCCCGCCGCTTCCGCGAGTCGGCCGAGCGCATGGCGATGACGCCGCTGCCCGAGGACCTGTTCCTGGCCTCGATCCGCGAACTGGTGAAGGCCGATCGCGACTGGATCCCGGAGGGCGAGGGCGCCTCGCTCTATCTTCGCCCCTTCATGTTCGCGAGCGAGACCTTCCTCGGCGTGAAGCCGGCGAGCGAGTATCTCTATCTCGTCATCGCTTCGCCGGCAGGTGCCTATTTCAAGGGCGGCGCACCGTCGGTCACCCTGTGGGTGTCCGATCACTATACCCGCGCGGCGCCGGGTGGCACGGGCGCGGCCAAGTGCGGCGGCAACTATGCCGGCAGCCTGGTCGCCCAGGCCGAGGCGATCCGCCAGGGCTGCGACCAGGTGGTGTTCCTTGACGCGGTTGAGAACCGCTACGTCGAAGAACT
>JAIXZK010000304.1 GCA_027489695.1 Sphingomonadales bacterium | reverse complement strand
GTGGTGATGTCACCGATGAGGGTTTCGTTGTTGGTACCAACGAGCGGATTGAACGGCACCGTCAGATCGACGCTGGGATCGAACAGCTGCAGCTTTCGTTCGTCGAGGATGCGCAATTGTGGTGGCGGGATATCCTGGATGAGACAGCCACGATCGGGCGAGCCGAGAACGCAGCCATTGACCCGTGAATTGGCCAGTTCGATTTCGATGAAGCGATCGCTGCCGGTGCCTTCGGCGAAATCGAGCACCGCCGACGGCAATACCGCGACCGTGCGGTTGACGAAGCCATTGAGGCTACCGAACAGGGCGAAGGCATTGGATGTGCCACTGCCGCCGCCGCTGTGGATATCAAGCGCAAGTTCAGACACCGAGAAGCGAGCGTTGCCACTGCCGATCGCGGCACCGGCCCCGGTGGCCGGCGTGCCGGTGTTCTGGAACAGCGCAAAGCTCTGATAGCTGACGCGCAGCACATCGGCGGTGAGGAAGGTTCGCGAGCGAAGCGCGCTGAGCACGCCGTCACGGTACAGGGCCGACGACGACCGCCCGACGAGTTCGAGCCCGACGCGATCGGCGCCGCCGGCGGCGAAGGCCGCGTTGCTGTCGCTGACGGTCTGGCTGGTGGCGAAAAGCACTTCGCGGCCGCGTAGATCGACGATGCCGGCCGGCAGGGTGATCGACGGCCCGCCCTCGGGGACGATGGTCGCGACAATCCGCGCGGCCAGCTTCGCGCCGGCGGCCAGCTCGGTGCGATTGGGAACGGCACCGACGCTGTCGCCGCCGATTTGCAATGTGCGAGCCAGGCCGCCTGTCGCCGACGCCTGGGCTGCAGGCGCGGCGGCGTCGCCGATCGCGCCGGTCAGGCGGATGGTGCCCAACCCGAGGATCGCCAGTCGGTTCACATCTTGTGCCGTCTGGTTCGCGGGCGCCGGGTTCGTATTGAACCCGGTATCATTGTCGAGGGTGAAGCTGCCCAAGGTGATGTTGCCGGCACTGCCACCCAGGGTCGCGTTGTCGATGATGACACTGCGGGCGTTGAGACGATTGAGTTCCACGTCCGAAAGCTGGAAATCCGCCGCGGCGTCGCCTTCGGCGACGCCGATGAGCACCGGGCGGGTGCCGGTTACCAAACGAACGGTTCGGTTGCCGCCAGCGGTCACGGTGCCGCGGATATCAGCGTCGCCGGCGGTCATGATAACGTCGCCATCGGCGGTGGAGGCAGTGGCGATCACCACCTTGCCGACGGCGTTGCCGAGCACGCTTCCCGTCAGTCTCGGCCCGGCGGTCACGGTGATGCCGCGATCCGCTTGAGAGACGACGAGCGTGGCGCCGGTGCCGAGCGTACCATCGCGCGGCGTCGCAGACGCGGCACCGCTGCGTGCGGTAACGTCGCGGTCATCGGCGGTGATGGCGATGGCACCGCGCGTTGCGGTGACGCTGTCGACGCGGACGTTGCTGTTGCTGGCGAGCGTCGCGCCGCCGACTGTGCCTTCGCCGCGTCCGGCGACAACCGTACCGACGCGCAGTTCATTGGCAGCGGCTGCCGCACCGCCACGCTTGTCGATCCCGACGACATTGGCTGCGCTCACCGCTTCGGCGAAGAGGGCGCCCTTGTCTGTACGCAACTGCACGCTGCCATTGTTGGCGGTGGCGGCGGTGGTCACGTTCAGCCGCCCCGCCCGTATGTCGATGGTATCGACGGCGATTGTGGCCGCGGCGCTGGATGCCAGCGTCGTACCGGCGGTAACGCGTCCGAGTTGTGCATCCTCGACAACCGTGAGCGTCACCCGCCCGGCACTGCCGCCGGCTTCGAGATTGGCGCTGCCGAAGCCCGCTGCCGGCACGCCGCCGGTCGATGCCGGTGCGGCGACGCCGCCGATCAGCGTGACGGCGCCGGCGCTGTTGGCGGTGTCGAGACGCAGGGCGCGGCCGGCGGTCAGCGTCACGTTGCTGCCCGAGGCCGAACCGACGGCGATGGCGTCGGCGTTGACGCTGACGATGCCGCCGGCGGTGATGCTGGCGATCTCGGCATCGCGGGCGATGGCACCGCCGGGCACGCTGCCGGGCACATTGCCGGCGCTGACCGTGACATTGCCATTGGCGGTGAGCACCGGTCCGTTGTTGCTGCCGACATCGCTGCCGCCGGCGAGGCCGGTCAGCACATCGGCACTGGCGGTGATGGTGCCGGCGCTGGTCGTGGCGTTGCGCAACCGCACCGTGCCACCGGTGATGGCGATGTTGCCGCCGGCCGAAAGGTCGCCGATGACGCCTTCGCCGCGCACCGTCAGGCCGATGCTGCCGGCGGTGACGGCATCAACGGCGACGCCGCTGATATTGGCCAGCGCCGCATTGCCGCGGACATTGCCGCGCTGCGCGGTGATCGCGATGGCGCCGCCCACCGAGCGGACGCTCGCCAGTGCGATGTCGCTGTTGAGCGTGGTTTCGCCGATGGCGGTGCCGTTGGTGGTGAGGGTCACGTCGCCGGCGGCGATGATCGCGCCGGTGGCGCGGATCGCGCCGCTTTCGGCGCGGGCAAACAGCGTGCCGGTGCCGACGCTGACGGTGCCGAGGCCGATGTCGCGCGCCGCGATGAGCCTGGCATTGCCCGTCGTCTCGGTGGTGGTGGCGGCGATGCTGCCGGTGGTGGCCGTGGCGGTCAGCGTCGCCAGGGTGGCGGTGGTCGTCGTCGTGCCAAGGCCGATATTGCGATCGGCGAGCAACGTGACATTGCCGGTGCTGGTGATGGTATCGGCATCGATGCTGCCGCGGGTGGCGGTGGCGCCGAAGGTCGCGCCGACGCCGGCGGTGCTGCCGGCGATGGTCGCCGTGCCCAGGTCGATATCGCGCGCCGCGCTGATGCTGACATTGCCGCGCGTCGCGGTCAGGCTGGTGGCGCTGACATCGGTGTTGCTGGCGATGGCGATGCCGCCGATCGCCGCCGCGCTGCCGCCGGCGGTGAGCGTTCCGATGCGCAGATCATTGACCGTCGCGTCGTTGCCGGCGGGGACTTCGCCGCCGGCCTTGGTCAGGCGGACGCCGGTGGCGACGACGGCATTGTCGATGACCAGCGCGCCGGCCGTGGCGAAGCTGTCGGTGCGCGTCGTGCCGGTGGTGGTGACGGCGAGGCCGCCGTTGGTGACCTGGATATCGGCGATCGTCGTGCGCCCGGCGGTGACGGTGACGCTGGCGGCCTCGCCCGCGACGACATCGGCGGCACTGACGCTTTGCGCGTCGATCGGCCCGGCGGTGATGCGGCCCAGTTGCGCCAATTCGCTGGTGGTGACCCGGATC
>JAIXZK010000159.1 GCA_027489695.1 Sphingomonadales bacterium | reverse complement strand
TCAGGCGCTGGCCGCGCGCTGACGCGGCGATGCGCGCGGTTTCGATGAAGGTGCCGAAGCCGATGGTGATCTGGCGGTCGAACGGGTCGGTCTCGGGCAGGCGCCTGTCGGGATCGCAGCTGACCAGCACCGAGTCATCGCCCTCCAGCCGCAACAGCCAGGGCTGGCGATTGTGCGGATTGGGCGCCAGAATGGCGTGGCGCAGCGCGTCGAGCCGGACATCGGCAACTGGTTTGGCAAGCTCGCGCCAGGGCGCCACCGCCGTCGTCGGCATCCGCATCACCCGCCATGTCGCGCCGACCCCGACCAACGCCACGCCGGCACCCGCACCGAGGATGATCTGCCGCCGCGTCGCCATCGCTGCCTCCATATGATTCGATATCGAACTATATAATTCGAGATCAAACTATATGCAAGCGCCGCGCTGACCGATGCCGGGGGGCGACGCTGGCAGGCCACGCCGGGGCGTTGCCTGTCCTACAGCCGCACCTGCTGCTAGGGTCAGACGATGCTCAGCCAGCCATGTCCACCCCCCGGCGCTGCTCGTCCCTTGCGCTGCGCGCTTCGCCTCACGCCAATCGATTCATGAGGGCGAACGACTGAACTTCGGTGAACTTCCGAACTTTTCGTAATGTTGGCGCGGCCGGCGAGGTGCCCGACTGCCACTAACGCCAGCCCCGCCCTCGCCGTCGCTGTGGCAGGGCAGGCGCAAAGGAGAAACCAATGGCCGGACCGCTCGCAGGGCTTCGCATCATCGAACTGGCCGGGATCGGCCCGGGGCCGTTCGCGGCGATGATGCTCGCCGATCATGGCGCCGAAGTGATCCGCGTCGATCGCCCCGGCGCCCGCATCGATGCCCGCGATCCGCTGCTGCGCTCGCGCCGGCTGGTGCAGCTCGACCTGAAGAGCGCCGAAGGCAAGGCGGCGGTGCGCGATCTGTGCAAGACCGCCGATGGCCTGATCGAGGGCTTCCGCCCCGGCGTCACCGAGCGCCTGGGGCTGGGGCCGGACGTGCTGCTCGCCGACAATCCGAAGCTCGTTTACGGCCGCATGACCGGCTGGGGCCAGACGGGGCCCTATGCCCAGGCCGCCGGCCATGACATCAACTATATCGCGCTGGCCGGCGCGCTGCACGCCTATGGCCGCGAGGGCGAGAAGCCGACCCCGCCGATCAACATGGTCGGCGATTTCGGCGGCGGTGGCATGATGCTCGCCTTCGGCATGGTCAGCGCTTTGCTGCATGCGAAAGCGACCGGCCAGGGCCAGGTCATCGACACGGCGATGACCGATGGCGCCGCGGTGCTGATGAGCATGATCTGGGGCTTCCGCGCCAATGGCATGTGGCACGAGGCGCGCGGCACCAACATGCTCGATACCGGCGCGCATTTCTACGACACTTACGAGACGTCGGACGGCAAATGGATTTCGATCGGCTCGATCGAACCGCAATTCTATGCCGAGCTGCGCCGCCTCGCCGGCCTTGCCGATGATCCCGATTTCGACGCGCAGATGGTGCAGACGAGCTGGAAGCCGTTGAAGGCCAAGCTGACGGCGCTGTTCCTGTCGAGGACGCGCGACGAATGGTGTGCGCTGATGGAAATGACCGATGTCTGCTTCGCCCCGGTGCTGAGCATGGCGGAGGCCCCGGCGCACCCGCACAACGCCGCCCGCGGCACCTTCATCGAAGTCGGCGGCGTCATGCAGCCGGCGCCGGCGCCGCGCTATTCGGTGACGGTCTGCGACACGCCGGTGATGACGACCGCTGTCGATACGGGGGTGTTGGGCGGTTGATGGCACGGCTGGCGGTCGTGCGGGGGGTGCCAGGCGCGGCTGCCGGTGCTACGCCGCCGGCGATGCCAGCGCCCTATGCTACCGATGCCGCCGCCAGCCGCGGCCGCCGCCACGCCGAGCCGGCGTCGGCGACGCGCAGCGTCTTCCAGCGCGATCGCGACCGCATCATCCATTGTTCGGCGTTCCGGCGGCTGCGCTACAAGACGCAGGTGTTTGTCGCCCCCGATGGTGATCATTTCCGCGTCCGCCTGACCCACAGCCTGGAAGTGGCGCAGATCGCCCGCAGCCTCGCCCGGGCGCTGCAGCTCGACGAGGATCTGACCGAGGCGCTGGCGCTGGCGCATGACCTCGGCCACCCGCCCTTCGGCCATTCGGGCGAGGATGCGCTGGAGGCGGCGATGGCGCCCTGGGGCGGCTTCGACCACAATGCCCAGACGCTGCGCATCGTGACCAGGCTTGAGACGCGCTACCCGGGCTGGGATGGATTGAACCTCAGCTGGGAGACGCTGGAAGGCCTCGCCAAGCACAATGGCCCCATCTACGCGCCGGGCTGGGCGCTGGCCGAAGCGAACCGCGATTTCGACCTCGATCTCGCCACCCATGCCGGGCTGGAAGCCCAGGTGGCGACGCTCGCCGACGATATTGCCTATGACAATCACGACCTCGACGATGGCTTTCGCGCCGGGCTGTTCGAGCCGGAGGATGTCGCCGCTGCCGTGCCGTTCACTGCCGCCGCCTGGGCCGCGGTCAAGGCGCGCTGGCCGGCGGCGCCGCTGCGACGGCTGCGTGCCGAGCTGGTGCGCGAACAGATCGGGCTGATGGCGACCGACCTGCTCGCCGAAACCCGGTGGCGGCTGGCCGAAGCCGCGCCCGCCGATGCCGCCGCGGTGCGTGCCGCCGGCCGACCGCTGGCCGGTTTCTCGCCGGCGATGCGCGAGGATGTCGCGGCGTTGAAGCGCTTCCTCTGGGATCGCATGTACCGCCACCCCCAGGTGGTGCGGCTGCGCGACCCGTCGAAGCTGGTCGTTGCCAATCTGTTCACGGCGCTGCACGCCGATCCCGCCGCCATGCCGGCCGATTGGGTAGCGACGACGCCCGCGGACGAGCCGGCGCGGGCCCGCCATGTCGCCGATTTCATCGCCGGCATGACCGATCGCTATGCGCTGAAGCTGCACGACCGGCTGGTCGGGCCGTCGCCGCTGCCCGCCGATATCCTCGTTTGACGCAAGGAACCCCCGCGATGATCACCATCCATGGCTATGCAGACCCCCGCTTCGAGCGTGTGACGGACGCTTTTGCGGCCAATTTCGCCAATGGTGGCGATGTTGGCGCCAGCTTCTGCGCGACTTTGGGTGGCGAGACGGTCGTCGACATCTGGGCCGGCCATGCCGACGAAGCCGCCACCAGGCCCTGGGAGCGTGACACCATCATCAACGTCTATTCGACGACAAAGACGATGTGCGCGCTGACCGCGCTGCTGCTCGCCGATCGTGGCGAGCTCGATTTCGCGCAAAAGGTCGCGCATTACTGGCCGGAATTCGCCGCCAACGGCAAGGCCGAGGTGACTGTTGCCCAGCTGATGAGCCACTCCGCCGGCCTTTCAGGGTTCAAGGAGCCGGTGGAAGGCCCCGAACTCTATGACTGGGAGCGGATCACCGGCCTGCTGGCGGCGCAGGCGCCCTATTGGGAACCCGGCACGGCGCCCGGCTATCACGCCATGACCCAGGGCTATCTGGTCGGTGAAGTAGTGCGGCGCATCGCCGGTGTGACCCTGGGCACTCTGTTCCGCACCGAAATCGCCGAGCCGCTGGGTGCCGATTTCCATATCGGCCTGCCGGAAAGCGAGGATTCGCGCTGCGCCGAGCTGATCCCGCCACCGCCCGGCGGCAGCATCGCCGCGGTCAGCGATAGCTGGCTGACCCAGAACATGGCCAACAACCCCAAGATCGACCCGCGCGCAACCCGCACCCGCGCCTGGCGCGCCGCCGAACTGCCCGCCGCCAATGGCCATGGCAATGCCCGTTCGGTCGCCGCGGTGCAGACGCTGCTCGCCAATGGCGGTATCGGCGGCAATGGCAAGCGCATCCTGAGCGAAGCCGGTGTGCGCCGCGCGCTGGAACCGCAGATCGCCGGCCAGGACATGGTGCTCAACATCCCGGTGAATTATGGCCTGGGCTATGGCCTGCCCGGCGGCATGATGCCGTTCCCCAACCCGAATTCGGCCTTTTGGGGCGGCTATGGCGGCTCGCTGGTCATCGCCGACTTCGATGCGCGGCTGTGCATGAGCTATGTGATGAACAAGATGGCGTCGACGACGGTGGGCGACATGCGCGCCGGGATGATCTGCGCCAGTGTCTGGCAGGTGGTGCTGGCGGGGTAGGGCGGCCGGGACGCCGTGTCAGGCGCGTTCGAGCAGGTCCACGGCCTTCAGGCCAAGCCGCTCCATGCGCGCCTGCACCCGCGGCCATTCCTCGGTGATGAAGGTGCGGCGTTCCTGGGCAAGCAGCGCCTTGCCGGCGCCTTCGGCGGCGAACAGGCCGACGCCCTTCTTCGCCGCAACAAGGCCGGAGGCCTGCAGGTCGTGATAGGCCTTGGCGACGGTGAGCGGGTTGACGCCGGCTTCGGCGGCGAGCGCGCGCACCGAGGGCAGCAAGGCGCCGTCCCCGGATTCGATGATGCGGGTGACGATGATATCGCGGATCTGCCTGTAGATGGGCCGGTCGCTGCTGAACATAGTGTCTTATGACACTGGCACAGTTTGACGTCAACCGGCAGTTGCCAAGCTGCCCGCCGCTTGCGACAAGCCGGCATCATCGCCGGCGCGGGGCTTTGGCACCGGCACCGATATCCGGGAGTTTCATGATGTTGCGCCAATCCGCTGTTCTGGCTGTCGCCCTGCTCCTCGCCGCGCCCGCCGTCGCTGCCGAGCTGCCGCCCGAAGTCATCCGCTGCGCCTCAGTGGCGCGCGATGCCGATCGCCTCGCTTGCTATGATTCGGCGATCGCCGCCGCCTCGGCCGAAGTCCGCGCCATCGCCGAACAGCGGGCGCGCGAATCGGCGCGCATCGCCGCCGAGGAAAAGGCCGCCGCCGAGGCGGCGGCCAAGGCCAAGGCTGAACAGGCCGCCGCCGAGCGTGCCCGCCGCAAGAAGGAGGATTTCGGCGCCGAGGCCATCGCCAGCCGCGGCGACGCGGTGCGCGCCGCCAACGCCGCCGAGGAAATCCAGGAGATCGAGGCCGGCGTCGCCGAGGTGCTGACCAACCGCGCCGGGCTGGGCGTCTTCGTGCTCGACAATGGCCAGATGTGGCGCCAGGCCGACACCCAGTCGCTGCCCAATATCCGCACTGGCGACCGTGTCCAGGTCACCCGCGCCCTGCTTGGCGGCTACAACATCGTCTTCGTGAAGCAGAAGCGCCGGGTGCTGGTGCGGCGCATGCGCTAGGCACTAGAGCAGCCACAGCGCCTGCAAATCCCGCACCATCCCGACCGGCATGGCGTCGGTCGGCACGGCGGCGAGGTCGGCCGGCGCTTCGCCGGGATCGAGATAGCGCCAGCCCTGATGGGCACGGCGGGGCATCGGCGCCACCGGCACCGGCCCCGGCACCAGGTCGACACGGCATTTCGGCCCCCAGGGCGTCTCGGCCATGGCGAGGCCGAGGATTTCCTGCCGCGCCACCAGCCGGTGCGCGATGATCCAGAACAGCGAGCCGCCGATAAGTTCCTCGGCGCGCTTCGGCATGAAGCGAGTCAGCATCGCCGCCGCCTCGCCCCAGCGCTCGCGCTGCAGCCGGGCCAGGGTCGCGACATCGGGGCAGCCGACCGCCACCTTGGTCAAATGCAGCATCAGGAAAGGTTGCCGACGCCGACCGCCGTCGCGATGCCGAGGAACAGCAGGAAGCCCATGGTATCGGTGGTCATGGTGACGAAAACGGATGAGGACACCGCCGGGTCGAACTCCAGCCGGTCGAGGATCACCGGCACCAGCACGCCGGCGAGTCCCGCGACGATGATGTTGAACAGCGCGGCGGCGGCGATCACCAGGCCCAGGGTGGCGTTGGCGAAGATCAACCCGGTGCCCAGCCCCATCAGCAATGCGATGGTCGAGCCGTTGAGCATGGCGACGCGGATCTCGCGCCAGATGGTGCGGCGGGTATTGGCCTCGGTCAGCTGGTTGGTGGCGAGTGCACGCACCGCCACCGTCATCGTCTGGGTGCCGGCATTGCCGCCGATCGAGGCTACGATCGGGGTCAGCGCCGCCAGCGCCACCAGCTTTTCGATGGTCGGCTCGAAGAAAGTGATGACCGAGGACGAGATCATCGCGGTGCCAAGATTGGCGATCAGCCAGCGCACCCTGGTGCGATAGGTCTCGCCGACCGGCTCGTTGATGTCGCCATCGCCGGCGCCCGACAGCTTCAGCGCATCCTCGCCGGCTTCGGCCTGGATGATATGGACGATGTCATCGACGGTGATGACGCCAACCAGACGGTCCTCGGCATCGACGACCGCCGCCGAGATCAGCGCGTATTTCTGGAAGATCAGCGCCACTTCCTCCTGGTCCATGTCGACCGGGATCAGCGTCTGCTCGCGCTGCATCATGTCGCTGACCAGCATCTCGGGCGGCGTCGTCAGCAGCCACGACAGGCGCATGGTGCCGACCGGGTGGCGGCCGGCGTCGATGACGAAGATTTCCCAGAAGTCCGTCGCCGGATCGATGGTGGCGCGCACCCGGTCGATGACGGCGCCGACCGTCATCTCGGCCGACACCGCGACCAGCTCGCGCTGCATCAGGCGGCCGGCGGATTCTTCCGGATAGCCGAGCGCCGTTTCGATATCGGCGCGGTCTTCCGGGGTCAGCGCGTCGAGCACCTCGCGCGCTTCGTCTTCCTCCAGATCCTCGATGACGGCGACCGCGTCATCGGTGTCGAGCTGGGTGAGCAGATCGGCGACGGCGCCGGCCGACATGCCGGCGAGCACATCCTCGCGGACATAATCGCCGAGTTCGGCGATGACTTCGGCATCGAGCGCTTCGCCAATGGCGCCGGCCAGCCGGGCACGCTGGCCCTCCGGCACCTGGGCGAACAGCGCGGCGATGTCGGCGGGGTGCAGCGGCACGATGGCGGCGCGCACCGCCTCGAAATCGTCGCGATCGAGCGCGCCATTCACATCGCCGATGAAGGCCGCGCTCAACCGCCCTTCCGCGACGGCGCCGGGAAGGCTGTCCGCATCGGGCAGGAGGAGCGGGTCGGCCATGAGCGGGGGCTTATCGCGCAGCGCCGCCGGGCGCCAGCAAATGCCGCTGACACCTTTGTCGCGCTCGGCTAGGGTCCGGCCATGTCCCGGTGTTCCCGCCTCGCTTTCGTGTCGCTCCTGCTCGCCGCGGCACCGCCGCCGGGGGTGCCGCGCTATCTGTTCATCGCGCCGATGGGCGAGCCGGTGCGCGGCGACAAGGCCGGCGAAGCGCTGGTCGATCGCTGGTTCGAAGCCGTCGACGCCGACCATGATGGCCAGCTGACCCGCGCCGAGTTCCGCAGCGATGCGGCGCGCGTCTTCAAGCTGTTCGATCGCAACGCCGATGGCCGGCTCGACACCGCCGAAATCACCGCCTGGGAGACCGAGATCGTCCCCGAAATCACCGGCGGTTCGCTGGCGCCCGGCAAGGACTGGGGCGGCCGCGTCGACCATGGCGCCATCGCCGGCAATTCGATCGGCACCGGCAGCGGCGTGCCCGCCTATCAGAACCAGCGCTATGGCGCGGCGCGCTGGGGCATCCTCAACATCCCGCAGCCGCTCGCCGGCGCCGATATCGATCTCGATCGCAGCGTTTCCGCCAGCGAATTCACGGCCGCCGCCGGCCGCCGCTTCCTGATGCTCGACGCCGATGATGATGGCAGCGTCAGCCGCCGCGACCTGCCGCGCTTCGGGGCGCGGCGCTGATCCGCGGCGCGATGCGGTTCCACATCTGCCTCGTCCAGCCGCCCGGCTATGTCCACAGCGAGGCGCTCGTCGAACTGGCCGAGCTGATTTACCATGGCCTCGCCGATCTCGGCCATCAGCCGAGCTTCGCGCGGCAATCGATGGCGCCCGATGCCCGCAACATCATCCTGGGCTGCCATCTCGCCTCGCCTGGCCTCGTCGCGCAGCTGCCGCCCGGCACCATCGCCATCAACAGCGAACAGATCGCCGATCCGGCGGTGCCGGTGCGCGGCCAGGTGTTCGAATGGGCAAAGGCCGCGACATTATGGGATTATTCGCCGGCCAATCTCGCGGTCCTCGCCGCCGCCGGCCTGCCGGCGCGCCACCTGCCGATCGGCTGGCACCCGGCGCTGCACCGCATCCCGGTGCCGGCGGAACAGGACATCGACGTGCTCTTCTACGGCTCGGTCAACCAGCGTCGCCGCGTGCTGCTGGAGGCGGTCCGCGATGCCGGGATGCGAGTCGCCCATGGCTTTGGCGTCTATGGCGCCGATCGCGACGCGATGGTGGCGCGGGCGAAGCTGGTGCTCAACCTGCACTTCTTCGAATCGCAGATCCTCGAGATCGTCCGCGTTTCCTATCTGATGAACAATGCGAAGGCGGTGGTGGCGGAGATCAACGCCGATACCGTCGCCGACCCGGAATTCACCCCCGGCCTGTGCGGCGTGCCGCGCGATGGCATCGTCGCTGCCTGCCGCCGGCTGGTCGATGACCAGGCGGCGCGGCGGGACCTGGAGGCACGCGCGCTGGCGACGCTGCAGCGCCGGCCACAGGCGGCGCTGCTGGCGCCGTTGCTGGCGGGGTAGCGGGAAGGAAGCGGGCCGGGTTCTCGCTTGCGCCGCCGATCAGCCCGAATAGCCGGTCAGTTCCTGGCCGGTCAGCCGCACGACATGGACGACATTGGTGGTGCCGGGCGTCGAGAAGGGTACGCCGGCGATCAGCACCAGCGGGTCGCCGGCGCCGGCGATGCGGGTGCGCAGCGCCATGCGCTTCGACTTTTCGACCATTTCCTCGAAGCTGGCGACATCGCGGGTGACCATGGCGTGGACGCCCCAGACCAGCCCCATGCGCCGCGCCGTCGATTGCCGCGGCGTCAGGCACAGCACCGGCACCTGGGCGCGTTCCCGCGCCGCCCGGCCCGCTGTCGATCCGGTGATGGTGAAGCAGACGATGGCGCGGGCGGCGACCGTGCGGCTGATCGAGGCGGCGGCGGCCGACATGGCGGCGGCGGTCGAGCGGCCGCCGGCGACATCGGCGAAGTGGACGCGGCCGAAATAGCCGGGATCGGCCTCCACCTCGCGGGCGATGGCGTCCATCATCGCGACCGCCTCGACCGGATATTTGCCCGCGGCGCTTTCGGCGGACAGCATCACGGCATCGGCGCCATCGTAGATGGCGGTGGCGACGTCGGAGACTTCGGCGCGCGTCGGCGAGGGCGACTGGATCATCGATTCGAGCATCTGGGTCGCCACCACAACGGGCTTGCCGGCGGCGCGCGCCATGGCGACGATGCGCTTCTGCGCCGGTGGCACCTGCTGCGGCGGCAGTTCGACGCCAAGATCGCCGCGCGCCACCATGACGGCGTCGGCAACCTCCAGGATTTCGGCAAGGCGTTCGAGCGCCGCCGGCTTCTCGATCTTGGCGAGCAGGGCCGCCCGGCCGCGAATCAGCGCGCGCGCTTCGGCGACATCCTCGGGGCGCTGCACGAAGCTGAGCGCGATCCAGTCGGCGCCATGGTCGAGCGCCAGGGTAAGATCGCCGCGGTCCTTGGCGGTAAGCGCCGGCAGTGGCACCACGACGTCGGGGACATTGACGCCCTTGTTGTCGCTGATGCGGCCGCCGACCTCGACGCTCGTATCGATGACACCGTCATCGACCGCGGTGACGCGCAGCACCAGCTTGCCATCGTCGACGAGCAGCCGGGCGCCCGGCGCCAGCGCTGCGAACAATTCCTTGTGGGGCAGGGTGACCCGGCGCGAGTCGCCGGGGCTGTCGTCGCGGTCGAGCCGGAAGGCCTCGCCGGTGACCAGCTCGGCGCTGCCGCCGGCGAAACGGCCGACGCGCAACTTGGGGCCCTGCAGGTCGGCGAGTACGGTCAGCGCGCGGCCGCTGGCCTTTTCGACGTTGCGGACGGCAGCGATCAGCGCGACGCGCTCTTCGGCGCTGCCATGGCTCATGTTGATGCGGAAGGCATCGGCACCGGCGGCGACGAGCGCGGCGATCATCGCTTCGGAGCGCGATGCCGGCCCGAGCGTGGCCAGCACCTTGACCCTGCGGCCGCGCGGTTCGAGATGACGGGTCATGCGGCGGGTCCTCTGGCAGCCGCCGTCCTCTAGCCGGGCGCAATCGCGCCGCCAACCGGAGACCCGTGATGAATAGCAATTCAGACGATGAACGCGACCGGATCGAGGCCGCCGCCTTCCGCCGGCTGGTCGCGCATCTGCGCCATCGCAGCGATGTGCAGAATGTCGATCTGATGGCGGTGGGCGGCTTCTGCCGCAACTGCCTGGGTGACTGGCTGGCCGATGCGGCGGCAGAAGCCGGCGTGCCGCTCGACAAGGCGGCGGCGCGCGAGGCGGTCTATGGCATGCCGCAGGCCGAATGGAAGGCGCGGCACCAGGGCGAGGCGACCCCCGAACAGCTGGCGGCGATGGCGGCGAGCGTGGCGAAGAACGCGCATTAGAGCTATTGGCCGCCGCTTCACCCGAATCACGGAGCTGACATGACCGACAATGTTTCCGCCGAGCAGCTGCGGCTGTTCATCGAGCGGATCGAGACGCTGGAAGAAGAGAAGAAGGGCATCGCCGACGACATCAAGGATGTCTATGCCGAGGCCAAGGGCACCGGCTTCGATGCCAAGACGATGAAGACGCTGGTCCGCCTGCGCAAGATGGAGCGCAGCGCGCGCCAGGAGGCCGAGGCGCTGCTGGAAACCTACAAGGCGGCGATCGGGCTGGAATAGCGCTTTTCGGGGGTTCGACAGGCCCCCGGCTCCCGCGCTACAAGTCCGCCCGAACCGGCCGCAGTGCCCGCACGGGAGGATCCATGCATACCCGCCTGACCATCAACGGCGCGCCAGTGGCGCGCGAGGTGGCGCCGGCCACGCTGCTCGTCGAACTGCTGCGCGACGATCTCGGCCTGACCGGCACCCATATCGGTTGCGATACCAGCCAGTGCGGTGCCTGCAACGTGCTGGTCGATGGCGTCGCCATGAAGAGCTGCACGCTGCTGGCGGTGCAGGTTGCGGGGCGCACCATCACCACCATCGAAGGTGTCGCCGGCAGCGACGAACTGCACCCGATGCAGGCGGCGTTCCGTGAGCATCACGGCCTGCAATGCGGCTTCTGCACGCCGGGCATGGTGATCGCCGGCCTCGAGATCGTACGCCGCCACGGCACCCAGGTGTCGCGCGAGACGATCGCGCATGAGCTGGAGGGCAATCTCTGCCGCTGCACCGGCTATATCAACATCATCAAGGCGATCGAGGCCGGCGCCCGCGCCATGGCCGGCACGGCGGCCGTGTTCGAAGCCGAAGGGGAGGCAGTCGATGCGTGAGTTCGCCTATGCCCGGCCGGCCAGCCTGGCCGAAGCCGCCGCGGCCTTTGCCGGTGGCGGGGAAGCTGCCTTCATCGCCGGCGGCCACACCCTGTTGCCCGCCATGAAATCGCGGCTGCGCATGCCCGATACCATTGTCGATCTCGGCGCGCTGCCGGGCCTGACGGCGATCGCGCGCGATGGCGACACGCTGTGGATCGGCGCGCTGACGACGCATGCCGCCGTCGCGACATCGCCCGAGGTTGCCGCCGCCATTCCGGGGCTGGCGCGGTTGGCCGGACAGATCGGCGATCCGCAGGTGCGCAACGCCGGCACCATCGGCGGCGTGCTCGCCAACAATGATCCCGCTGCCGATTATCCTTCGGCCGCGCTGGCGCTGAAGGCGGTCATCGAGACCGACCGCGGCGCGCACGACGCCGATGATTATTTCCAGGGCATGTTCGCGACCGCGCTCGCCGATGGCGAGATCATCACCCGCATCGGCTTCGCGGTGCCGCGGGCGGCGGCCTATGCCAAGTTCCGCCACCCGGCCTCGCGCTATGCGCTGGTCGGCGTGTTCGTCGCGGCCTATGCCGATGGCGTGCGCGTGGCGGTGACCGGCGCCGGCCCCGGCGTGTTCCGCTGGGCCGAAGCCGAAGCGGCGCTGACGGCGGATTTCCGTGCCGAGGCGGTTGCCGGCATGGCGCTCGACAGCGGCGACCTCAACAGCGACATCCACGCCAGCGCCGAATATCGCGGCCACCTCGCCGGGGTGATGCTGGCCGATGCGGTGCGGGCGGCCGGGTGATGCCGGGACCCTGGGAAATGCCCGACAATGGAACGGGAGGAACGACGATGATCACGACGACGACGCACACCCTCGAAGGCCGGCCGATCCGCCAGTATCTCGGCCT
>JAIXZK010000009.1 GCA_027489695.1 Sphingomonadales bacterium | reverse complement strand
GCCCGGCGGGATCGGAACGGTATCGATTGGAGTTGGAGAGCCATGATGACCCAGAGAACTGCAATCGCCTTCCTGCTGCTGCTCGCCGCGGCGCCGCTCGCCGCCCAGGCTGCCCCGCCCGCGGCGGCGCCAGATGCCCGCGCCGACGACAAGGGCAAGGCCAAGCCCAAGGGCAAGCCGAGCAAGCTCGAAGTTGCCGCCGAGACAATGGCGACCCGGCCGGCGCGCGACCTCAATCTGGTCAAGGACAAGATCCCGCCGCTGCTGCTGCGGATCATGGACGCGCCCTATGATATCCGGACCTTGCGCACCTGCGCGGCGCTGCGCGGCGAGATCCGGCGGTTGACCGCGGTGATCGGCCCCGATGTCGACTCGCCCGAAGTGCACCGCAAGAAGGGCAAGCAGAGCGCCAGCGAGTTCATCCTCGATGGCGTCAGCAGCATCAGTTTCATCCCCTTCTCGGGCCTGATCCGCAAGATTTCGGGCGCCGAGGCCGAGCAGCGCCGCGCCCGGGCCGCGCTGCTCGCCGGGCACATCCGCCGCGCCTATATCAAGGGCAATCTGCGCACCCGCGGCTGTTAGGCCAGGGCCGGCATCGGCTCCGCATCGCCCAGCGGGTGCCGCTGGTTGACCAGATCGATCAGCGCGCGGCCGGCGACATGGGTGTAGATCTGCGTTGTCGCGATATCGGCATGGCCGAGCAGCGTCTGCACGGTGCGCAGATCGGCGCCGCCTTCCAGCAGATGCGTCGCAAAGGCATGGCGCAGCACATGCGGCGAGATCCGCGCCGGCGGAATCCCCGCCGCCGCGGCAAGCTCCTTCAGCAATTGCCACAGCCGCAGCCGGGTCAGGTGCGTGGCGCCGCGTGACGGGAACAGCCAGCGCGAATCGGCCGGCACCGCCGCGGCATGGGCAATGACGGCGGCCTCGGCGCGGGCGCCGACCGGTACCAGCCGCTCCTTGCCGCCCTTGCCGGCGAGCACCAGAAAGCCGCGGCCCGGCCGCACGACATGGCGCGGCAGCGAGACAAGCTCGCTCGCCCGAAGCCCCGAGCCGTAGAGCAGCTCGACCAGCGCCGCGAGGCGCAGGCTGCGCGGCCCCGGCACCTCGGCAAGCTGCACCGCCAGCGCCGCGAACAGCCGCTCGACATCGCCGGCGCCCAAGGTCTTGGGCAGCGGCCGCGCCGACGCCGGCGCCGCCAGATCGCGGCCGGGATTGTCCGCCCGCAGGCCTTCCTGCGCCAGAAAGGCGTAGAATTGCCGGACCGCCGAGGTCTTGCGCGCCGCCGAGGCTCGCGCCAGCCCGGCCCAATGCGAGGCCAGCGTCGCCATCGCCTCCGGCGGGGCCGTGCCGAGTCCGCCGCCCAGCCACTCGCTGGCCTGGGCAAGGTCGCGGCCATAGGCGAGCAGGGTGTTGCGGGCAGCGCCACGCTCCGCGGCGAGCATGTCGAGGAACAGCGCGATCAGCCTGCCATCGGCCGGTGCGTTCATGCGACCCTCGATCCGAGATTCATCGGCCGACAGAAGTTTGCCTCCGGCGGCTGGGGCCTCAGGCGCCAGAGCCCATCTCGGTATCTTCGATCATGACAACGCGTTCGGGAGAATGGTGGCAACCAACAAAATGGGGTGTGGGGCCCACGGCCCCAGCCGCCGGAGGCTGCTTTCGACCGCTTTCCCAACGTCATCCGCGCGTGAGCGCTTCGGCGGCGATCAGCCGCGCCTCGGCGCCGCGGCCGACCCGGGTCAGCGAGGCGACGATGTGCTGCAGGTGCAGTGGCGGCACCTCGCGCCAGCCGCCTTGCAGGCCGGTCGCGGCGAGCAGCGCCACATCGCCGACCCGGCCCGCCGCGGCCGCCGTGTCGATCGCCCGCGTCCAGTTGCTCGCGCCGCGCGACAGATATTGCCGGCGGGCACCATCCCAGGCCGCGCCATCGGCCAGCCCCAGGCCAGCCAGCGCCGCCATCAGCAGCTGGGCACGGCGCGCGTCACCGCCATCGGCCGACCGCCAGTCGTCGAAACGCTCCGCCGTCACCGGCACGCTGCCACTGCCGACCGCCAGCAACGCCCAGGCGCGGGCGCCGATATCGCCGCCCTGCGCCTCGGCGACCGGCCACCAGCGCCGCGCGTTGGCGGTGTCGCCCGCCGCCAGCAATGCGGCGATCACATCGGCGGCGATGGCGCCGCCGCCGGCCAGCGGCAGTCGTGCCGCCGCCGGCGCCGATTCGAGCCGGGCGCCATAATTGTCGCCGCTCTCGCTCGCCCAGATCTCGGCCAGCGCGGCGCGGCGATCGGCCAGGCTGGCGGCGGCGAAGGCGCGGCGCAAGCGGCCAGCGCGGGTATCGTCGGGGGCGTCGCCCGGCGTCAGCGCCGCCACCGCCGCCACCAGCCCTTCGGCCGACATGGTGCCGAGCACCGCCGCCGGTCGCAGCGCCGCCAGCCGCACCTCCGGCGCCAGGCCGGGATTGCCGATCATCCAGCCGAAGCGCGCCGGGCCAAGCGCCGCCAGCATCTCCGCCGGCACCGCCACCCCGGCACCGCTGGCGACGCCATAGCGGAAGCGGGTCATCGCCGGCGCTTCGTTCCAGTCGATGTTGGTGGCGCGGCCGGCGGACCCGGCGAGCGTCGCGACGCGCTCGCCCAGCCGCACGTCGAACGGATCGACGCCGCCGCGTTCGGCGCGCAGGCTGTCGAACACGCCGGCGGCGGTGATATCGTCCCCGGCGATCGCCGCGCACATGCCGACGGCGATCGGCCACAGCGGATCGCGCGAGAGCAGCCGGCCGGTGGCGGCGATCGGGCACAGGCCGTTGATATCGGCGGCGGCGAGCGTCACCTGGCCGGCAACGCGATAGAGGCGCGGCGTGTAGCGATCGATCGGCAGCCGATCGGTCAATGCCTTGGCGCCATCGATTTCCCCCATCCGCATCAGCAGATGCGCGCGCACCGCGATCCAGTCCCCGGCCAGGATCGCATCGGGCGCGACGCTGTCGCTGAGCAGGGCGCGGCGCAGCACGATCGAAGCCCAGCGCGACGCCGTCGGCGCCGCCAGCCGCGCCGCCAGCGTGGCGAGGAAGCGGCCGTTGCCGCCGGCAAAGGTCGCCGGGCCATAGCCGCCTGCCGCCGGCGACATCGGCCCCCAGGTCGAAAGATCGCGCACCGCCGCCTGGGCGAAGGCATCGGGGGCGGCATCCTCGGGGGTTTCATCCGGCAGCAGCGGGTTGTCGCCGGGCAGCGCCTCGTCAGCCGCGCTGTTGGCGATGACCGGCAGGTCCTGCGGCACCGCCACCGGCGCGCTTTCGACCGGCGCCGCCATCTCGTCGGGCAACAACGATTTCGGCGCTTCCTGGCCGATTGCCGGCAGCGCCAGCAGCGCGCCGCCGGCGAGCGCGAGCGCCAGGCGCCGGCGCGCCGTGCCGCCGCCGTTTCCCGCCGATTTCCGCCCTGTACCGGTTCGCACCATCGCCCATCCGAAGCGGCGCTTTGACCGCGCCGCCCCGGCGGTATAGCCATGGCGACCATGGAGTGCGACGCCAAAATCCCGGGCGCCACCAAGGCTGCGACGCGGCTGCGGCAGGCCGGTTTGCGCCCGATCACGCTCGTCGGCCTGATGGGGGCGGGCAAGACCACCGTCGGCCGCCGCCTCGCGGCCCGGCTTGGCCTGCCCTTCGCCGATGCCGATGCCGAGATCGAGACCGCCTGCGGGATGACCGTGGCGGAGATTTTCGAACGCTTCGGCGAAGCGCATTTCCGCGATGGCGAGCGCCGGGTGATCGCCCGGCTTGCCGATGGCGCGCCCAAGGTCATCGCCACCGGCGGCGGCGCCTTCATCCAGGACGATACCCGCGCGCTGCTGCTGGAACGGACGGTGACGATCTGGCTCGACGCCGATGTGCCGACGCTGGTCGCACGGGTGCGCAAGCGCGACACCCGCCCCTTGCTGCGCGGCCGCGATCCCGGCGAGGTGCTGACCGAGCTGGCACGGGTGCGAAACCCGATCTACGCGCTTGCCGCGATCCGCGTGCCCAGCAAGTCGCGGCCGCACAGCGACACCGTCGAAACGATCATCGACGCCCTCGCCGCCGGCAATGCCGGCGCCATCATCGCCGACGCGGCATCCGGAGACGCGCTGGCGGGACCCTCCGAAGCCGCGCCGGCGGGGCCGGCCATCACCGGCTGACCCGCGGACGGGCTTGACTTCACCCCCCCGCCCGGTGCCTGCAGCCGGGCATGATCGTCGATGTCGCGCTGGGCTCGCGCAGCTATCCCATCCATATCGCGCCGGAGCTGCTGACCAGCGCCGCGCCGTTGCTCGGGCCCTTGGCGCCGCGCGGGCGCTTGGCCGTCGTGACGGATACAAGGGTCGCGGCGCTGCACCTGCCGGCCTTCGCCCAGAGCCTTGCTGCCGCCGGCCTCGCCGTCGACGAGATCGTCGTGCCGGCGGGGGAAGCCTCCAAGGACTGGGCGACGCTGGCGCAGGTCAGCGAGCGCCTGTTGTCGCTGGGCGTCGAGCGCGGCGATGTCGTCGTGGCGCTGGGCGGCGGCGTCATCGGCGATCTTGTCGGCTTTGCCGCGGCGATCCTGCGGCGCGGCTGCGGCTTCGTCCAGGTGCCGACGACGCTGCTCGCCCAGGTCGATTCGTCGGTCGGCGGCAAGACCGCGATCAACACGGCATCGGGCAAGAATCTGGTTGGTGCGTTCCACCAGCCGCGCCTCGTGCTGGTCGATCCGCGGGTGCTCGCGACGCTGCCGGAACGCGAATTGCGCGCCGGCTATGCCGAAGTCGTCAAATATGGCCTGATCGACGATGCCGATTTCTTCGACTGGTGCGAAGCGAACGCCGCGGCGGTGCTGGCCGGCGATCCGGCGGCGCTGACCCGAGCAATCGCCACTTCCTGCCGTGCCAAGGCGCGCGTCGTCGCCGCTGACGAGCGCGAAACCGGCGATATCCGCGCCCTGCTCAACCTCGGCCACACCTTCGGCCACGCCTATGAGGCGGAAGCCGGCTATTCCGACACGCTGCTGCACGGCGAGGCCGTGGCGCTCGGCATGGCGCTGGCCTTCGACGTGTCGGCGGCGCGCGGCCTGTGTCCGGCCGAGGACGCGGCCCGGGTGCGCGCGCATCTGCTGGCGGCGGGTTTCCGCCTGTCCCCGGCGGAATTCGGCATCGCCGCGTCGCCCGCTACCCTGATCCACCATATGCGGCAGGACAAGAAGATGCAGGCCGGCACGCTGCCGTTCATCCTGGCGCGCGGCATCGGCAAGGCCTTTGTCGCCCGCGACGTGCCGCTGGCGGCGATCGAGGCGTTTCTCGGCACGGTGCGCTGAGCGACGCCGCGCGCCGGCTGCCATGGCCGTGGGCCTGCGGCGACCGTCAGCCGCGAAGATCGACCACCGGTTCGAAACCACCCATGATCATGCGCTTGCCATCAAAGGGCATCGGTTCGGCCGTCATGCGCGGATCGCTGGTCATCTTCTCCATGGCTGCGTCGCGCGTCGCCTTGTCCGGCCAGACGATCCAGGAAAAGACCACGCTTTCGTCGTCGGTCGCCTGCACGGCACGGCGGAAATCGGTGATCGTGCCGGCCGGCACCTCATGCCCCCAGCATTCGACGACCTGGGTCGCGCCATATTCGAGGAAGCACCGATCGACCCGCTCGCCATGGTCGATGAATTCCTGACGCCTGGCCGTGGGCACCGCGATCACGAAGCCATCAATGTACGACATCGAAAACCCCCGAATAGCGCCGGCATGCAGCGGATGGCCCCGGCAGACCATGGCAGCATTGCCGCCCGATGCAGCGACAATAAACCCGAGGCGCTGATTCGGAAACTGCGTGCGGGCCGCCGAACGCCAGCTTCGATGAACGCTGCCGGTGGCCGGGTCGGCGCCGGTGCTTGTGGCTAGCGCGGCGCCGGCGTGATCGCGGGCGTGGTCGGCGCCGCCGGCAGCACGGTTCCCGCCTCGATCACCGCCAGCGCTGCCTCGCCCGCAACCAGGCGGTCGGCGGCGAGCAGCCAGGCGGTCAGCAGCGGCGACCGCGCCCCGGGCAGGCGGCGCAGCTGCGCGGCGGCAGTGGCGACATCGCCGCGTGCCAGCGCGGCCGCGGCAACATCGGCGGGCCGCGCCGGCGCATCGGGGCGGGTGACGGCAGCGCTGACCGCACGCTCCAGCGCCGTCCACCAATCGACACGGGCGCCGGGGCCGGGCGCCGCGCCGAGCGCCGTGCGCAACGTCGCGAAATCCCGCGCCAGCGCGGCGCGCGATACCGGCGCGCTGCCCAGGGCGACGATGGCGGCGACGGCGCGCGGATAGCGCGGCTCGAACAGGCGGCGCAGCTCGGCATCGAGGCCGCCGAGAGGCCGGCCGCCTTCGATGGCACGCCGGACCATGACGAGGGTGAGCATCGCTTCGGCGCGCGCAGCGGCGGCGATGGCGGTGGCGGCGGTAGCTTCGCCGCGCGCCCGCTCCGCGGTGACGGCCGCCGAAAGCGCTCCCAGATCGGCGGTCAGCTCGTCGATCCGTTCCGCTTCGCGGGCCAGCTGGTCGGAACTGGTCTCGATGCGCGCCTCGGTCCTGGCCAGCCGCTCGACCGGCGCCGGCGCGGCAGCGGTGCGCTTTTCCAGAACCGCCATCCGGTTGGTGAGCGCGGCAAGATCGGCATCCTCGGCAAGGCGGCTGCCGAAGGCCTGGGCGAACGGCAGCCGGTCACGCACCGCCGCCTCGAACCAGGGGTTGGCAACCATGCCGGCGGTGAACACGAACAGGCCGGCAGCGATCACCCAGGGCAGGCTGGAGCGCGGCTGGCGGCGCGGCGCGTCGGGCGCCTGGCCGCTCAGCCGGGCGCGCAGCCGCTCGGTCGCATCGAGGCTGGCGCGGCCGACTTCGCCGCGGTCCCCGATCGGGTCGAAAGGATCCCTCGATGCCATCACCCCGGCTTGTTGCACGGCGCGGCAAGCATCGCCAAGAGCGCCGCTTCATCGGGGCTGGCGGCAATGTCGATCCGGCGCCAGCCGGTCCCGGCGGCGGTGGCAGCGGCCGGGCTGATCGCGGCGATCGCCACATCGGCGCGGGCCAGCCCCAGCCGGTCGCATTCGGCGGCAAAATGCGCCGCGGTGCGGGCCGAAAACAGCCAGGCGACATCGAACGGCTCTGGCCGCGCCAGCGGCTGCAGCCGCGCCGCATAGACGATCCGGGTCGTTATCGTCAGGCCGGCGGGCAGGGCGACATCGGTACGGTCTTCCCCGGCAAGGTGAAGAAGTTCGGCAAAGCCGGCCGCGGCGATGCCATCGATCAGCGCCTGGGCATTGCCACCGCCTTCCCGCACATCAGCGAAGCCGGCGGCGCGGGCGGCAACAGCAGTCGCCGCGCCAACGGCGAAGCATGGCCGCGCCAGCAATGCCGGTGGCGGCGGAATGTGCGCATCGAACAATCGCGCCGCCGCGGCGCTGGTCAGCATCACGGCTGGCGGCAGCGGGTCGGGCGGCGTCCAGGCCAAAGCTTCGGTGGCGAGCAAAGGCGCAACGATGGCGAGATGGCCGGCGGCGCGCAGCCGGGCCGCGCTGGCATCGGCGCCGGGCTGCGGACGGGTGACGAGGACTCGCATCGAAACCCCCGGGGGAATGGCATCAGGCGCCGGCGGGCGATGCCGCGTCGGGCGACTGGGCCGCGTCGAACAACCCGCGCAGCGCCGGGCTGGCGGCGGCGAGCAGCTCGGCGGCCAGCGCCGCCACCCGTGCCGGCGCCGCGTCGAGCCCGGCGGTGAATTCGCCGACCTGGCGCTCGCCGCCATCTTCCGCCAGCACTTCGCCGCGAAACCGCACACTGTCCCCGTCGATCTCGGCGAGCGCCGCCACCGGACTGTGGCAGGTGCCGCCCAGCGCCGCGAGAAAGCCGCGCTCCAGGGCAACGGCGCGATGGGTGTCGCGGTGGTCGATGGCCTGCAGCAGCGCGCCCGTCGCCGCGTCGCCGACCCGCGCGGTGATGCCGACGGCCCCCTGCGCGCTGGCCGGCAGCATTTCATCCGTCGGG
>JAIXZK010000123.1 GCA_027489695.1 Sphingomonadales bacterium | reverse complement strand
GCTTCTGTGCACCGGCGACATGGGTTTCCAGTCGGCCAAGACCTTCGACCTGGAAGTCTGGCTGCCCGGCCAGAGCGCCTGGCGCGAGATTTCGAGCGTTTCCGACTGCGGCGATTTCCAGGGCCGGCGCATGAACGCCCGCTACCGGGCGCGCGGCGAAAAGGGCAGCAAGGGCCATCTCAACACGCTGAACGGCTCGGCACTGGCGGTGGGCCGCACGCTGGTGGCGGTGCTGGAGAACCACCAGCGCGCCGATAGCTCGGTGGCGATTCCGGCGGTGCTGCATCCCTATATGGGCGGCCTCACCGAACTCGTGCCGGGCTGACCTGCTTCCTTCCCCCCTCCCGCGTGCGGGAGGGGTCGGGGGTGGGCCTGGCCCGAACCCATCCGCCGTCAACAAAAGGGCAACACCATGCGCATCCTGGTCACCAACGACGACGGCATCAACGCCCCCGGCCTCGTTGCGCTGGAAGCCATCGCCCGGCAATTGTCGGACGATATCTGGATCGTCGCCCCGGCCGAGGAGCAATCCGGCGCCGGCCACAGCCTGACCCTCAGCCAGCCGGTTCGCTTGCGCGAGATCGACCCCCGCCGCTTCGCGGTGCGCGGCACGCCGACCGATTGCGTCATGCTGGCGCTGGGCGCGGTGATGGTCGACAACAAGCCCGACCTGATCCTGTCCGGCGTCAACCGCGGCGGCAACCTCGCCGAGGATGTCACCTATTCGGGCACCGTCTCGGCGGCGATGGAAGGCTGCCTCGCCGGCATCCGCTCGATCGCCTATAGCCAGGTGATGCGCGACTATACCGTCGGCCAGGAGGATTTCTCCGCCGCCACCGACCATGGCGCCGATGTCACCCGGAAAGTGCTGGCCATCGACTGGCCACCGGGCGTGCTGGTCAACATCAACTTCCCGCCGGCCGTGAAGGGCGTCCGCGTCACCGAACAGGGCTTTCGCGATTACGGCAACATCCGCATGGAAAAGCGCACCGATCCGCGTGGCTTCCCCTATTATTGGCACAGCTATGGCCGCGAGCCCTCGACGCCGGGTCACCGCACCGACCTTGAAGCCATGCACGACGGCATGATCTCGGTGACGCCGCTGCACCTCGACATGACCCACTACCAGACCATGGCCGCGCTGACCGCGGTACTCGGGCCGGGCTGAGCGCGGCTTACTGATCCTCCTTCGCCTGCTCGGTCGCATAATCGAGCAGTGCCGCTTCCGCCTGGGCCAGCGTCAGACGCGCCTTGGCGACATTGGCGTCGGCGGTAAGGTCCTTGGCCAGTTCTTCGGCAGCGGTACGCTCGGCCGTTGCCACCGATTTCGCGGCTGCTTCCGCCCGCGCCGCATCGGCGAGCGCCTCGGCCTTGGCGGCGGCTGCCTTGGCAACGGCGGCGGTCTCGGCTTCCTTGGCCTGCTTGCGCCGAGCTTCGTCGGAATCCTTGATATCTTTTGCAACGGCGGCACCGGCAGCGGCGGCGTTGGCGGCGATGGCCTTGCTCGTATTGAAGGCGACATCGGTCAAATTCCCGCTCGCATCGAAATTGGCGACCAGGCCGGTGTTCTGGAACATGCCGTTCTTCAGCGGCAACACCCGCAGCGCGCCAAGCTGCGGGATGGACGTCGCTTCGCGCAACAGCCTGACGGACGGACATCCATCGGTCGTCGCGTCGGCAGCCTTGCAAAGTGTGAAGTGTCCGGCAACCGGCAGGCGGTAGAGCAGGCCCTTGTGGATACGGTCATCCCACGCCTTGACGGTTTCCGATCCCACGACGGTCTCCCGCAGGTCCTGGCGCAGGCTGGCGCCTTTCTCCGCTTCCAGAACGGCGGTCAGCGGCGTGATCAGCGCCTCGCCGCACGCCGTGAAATCCGCACGGGATACGCCATCGGCGCTCCGACATCTGCGACCGACCGATTTCGCAACTTCTTCTGCCAGTTTCTCCGCCGATCTGCGCGGCTCGCCATTGCCATCGAGGAAGGCCGTCGCCTGCGCGCCGATGCTGTCGCGCAGCGCCCGATTGGCCTGCAAAGCCAGTGCGAACTTATAGGGATTCAGCAATTTGATCGTCCGGCGCTCCAGCAGCGGGCCGAACTTCCGGCGCGCTGCTGCCACTCCGTCGTCGATCGCCGCCGGCCCGTATCGACCGGCAGCGGCGACTCTGTCGCCGGGCGACTTCGGCCAGGTCGCCGTGACGCCGGCGGAGAGACCGGTATCGATCTCCACGATCGCTGCCTGTGCTGCATCCGCGAGGTCGAGCTGCCGGGCTGCTTCCGCCGCCGCATCCTCGAGCCTATCGCGCCCATCCTGGCTGAGGCGGCGAACCCGTGCCACGGCGAGCAATGCCTCGGCGCGGCGCGCCGCGACGGCGGCGGCCGCCGCTGCAACGGACTTGTTTGTTGTCTCCGTCTGCTTCCGCGCCAGCAGCGCGCGTCCGGCATCCGTGCAGACGATCATTTCGACCGGATCGGAGGAGGCGATCAGCGCGGCATCCAGGGATGTGCCCAAAGCCGCCTTCGCTTTCGCCCGGGCGATTGCGGCCAGCAATTCCTTGCTCATCTTGAGATTGACAGGGATTTTCAAGAAGTCGGATTTTTCCAAGGCCGAAAATTGCGCTTTCTCGCTGCCCGTCAATCCGTCAAGGGCGGGCGCCAAGCCGCTGAGGGAGGCACCGCCCGTCGCCGGCCCAAGCGCGACGCTGGCCACCGCCAGCCCGGCCTTCGCGACATCGCCCAGAATGGCGCCGGTCTGATCGTCGAGGGTCGCGTTGATGCCGGCAAGGCGGTCGCCGCCGGGATGATAGGTCATCTTGAAGGCGGTCGTTTTCGAAATCGCCTTGAGCTTGCCCGGATCGTAGCGGAAGCGCTCGCCCGGTAGGGACCGCGGCGTCGCCTGCACCAGCACCGGAGCATCGATCTCGCCCGTCCAGACTGCGTCGAACACCATGGGCTTGTCGTCATTGCCCACCGTCAGTGCCACCGGGCCCGGACAGGCGGCAAGCGAGCGGGTGATCTTCAGTTCATAGGCGAGCATCGGCAGCGAATAAGTGGCGCCCACCAGCGGTTCCGCGCGGCCGGGCCTGGCCTCGACCATGCTATCGACGCGGCTCTGCAGGCTGGCGCCGCAGCCGCCGAGCAACAGGCTCGCCATCGTCGCGGCAGCGGCAAACGGTCTGGCCATGATCATCCCCTACGCATCCATGATGGACGCTATAGCACCGCATGACGTTGTCGAGCCGTGACGGTCCTCACGCCGCCATCAACGGCTGGCACCGGCACCGCGCCGGGCGTAAACGGGTCGGGTGAAACGTCACCTGCTGACCTGCCTGATCCTTGCCGGCTGCGCCACCGCGCCGCCGCGGCCGGCGCCGGTGCCATGGGCGCCGCCGCCGCGCGGGCGGGTCGCGGTGCCGCCGGCGGCGACCGCGCCGAAGCCGAAGCCGCCAGCGCGGCCGGCCTGGTCGGCACGGCGCGTCATTGCCGATGCGGTGCCCGCCCCCGGCGGCCGGCTGCATACCGTCAAGCCCGGCGAGACCGGCATCGCCATCGCCCGGGCCTATGGCGTGCCCTGGGATCGCATTGTCGCCGCCAACAAGCTGGCGCCGCCGTTCGTGCTCAAGGTCGGTACCCGCCTGCTGCTGCCCAGCGAAGAGAAGGTGGCGGCGCAATCGGTGGAGGAACGCGCTCGCGCCTTCCGTATCGATATCGACGATATCATCACCGGCGGAGAACCGGCGATGGCAGCGGCCGCGCTTGCCACGCCCGCCGGACGGCGCCCGGCCGCGACCCCACCGCCGGCCGCCAGCCGCCCGCCGCCGCTGCTCGCCGCCGACACGCCGGATTTCCGCTGGCCGGTCGATGGCCGCATCCTCTCCGGCTTCGGCGCCAAGCCGGGCGGGCGCTTCAACGACGGCGTCAATCTGAAGGCGGCCCTCGGCGCCCCGGTGCGCGCCGCTGGCGATGGCGTCGTCGCCTATGCCGGCGACGATATCCCCGGCTTCGGCAACCTCGTCCTCGTCAAGCACGCCGGCGGCTGGGTCACCGCCTATGGCCACAACGACGCGCTGCTCGTCGCCCGCGGCCGCAAGGTCGCCAAGGGCGAAGTCATTGCCCGGGCCGGGGCCACCGGCGCGGTGACGGAGCCGCAGGTGCATTTCGAGCTGCGCCGCGGCCGGGCGCCGGTCGATCCGGTGCGGGTGCTCGGCGGGCGGTAGGGCCGGTGCGAGCGGGGCTTCGGCGCGTGGCCCCACCCCCACCCGGGCCGCCCTGCGGGCGTCTCTCGCCTCCCCCCTCAAGGGGGAGGAGAAGACACGCGCCGGCAAATCCCTTGCGCTGCGCGACGCCCGGCGCCATGCCCGCGGCGATGACCGTCACGCTCCCCAATCCGCCGAAGATCGGCATGGTCTCGCTCGGCTGCCCCAAGGCGCTGGTCGATTCCGAGCGCATCCTCACCCAGCTGCGCGGCGATGGCTATGCCTTGTCCGGCGATTATGCCGGTGCCGATGTGGTGATC
>JAIXZK010000330.1 GCA_027489695.1 Sphingomonadales bacterium | reverse complement strand
GTCACCACCGTCCAGATCAAGCGTGCGCATCCCCAGGCCAGCAGCGACAGCACCAATATCTCGCCGAGCCTCAGCGCGAGATCGGGCAGTGCCTCGCCAGCGCGCCCGGCGGCGTTTCGTTCCACGCAAAGCACCTTTCGCCAGCCCCACCTGCTTGGTGGCACAGGGCCGGGCCGATGGAAAGGCGGCTTGCGCTTGACTTTTGCTGCAATCGCGAAGATGGAGGCCATGGCTTAGGCGCCGGGCATTCTTCCCCGCGCCCGCGCCGGGTGCGTGATCGGGCGATTGCGGGTTCATTTGAACCCCCTGGTCGCCACAGGCCCGGACGCAAGGACGCCGCCCCCAAGGGCCACCCACGTCACGCGGGTCGTTCATTCCCCGCTCGTCGGCGCCTTTTTTGCGCGTCCGGCGGCCGCGCCCTTACGGCGCGCACCATTGAAAAGACATCATGACCCAATTTTCGAATTTCGGCCTCGCCGAACCCATCGCCCGGGCTCTCGCCGAAAAGGGCTATACCGATCCGACTCCGATCCAGGTGCAGGCGATCCCGCCGGCGCTGGAAGGCAAGGATCTCTGCGGCATCGCCCAGACCGGCACCGGCAAGACCGCGGCCTTCGCGCTGCCGATCCTCAACCGCTTCCACAACGAACCCAAGCACCGGCTGAAATATTGCACCCGCTCGCTGGTGCTGGCGCCGACGCGCGAGCTCGCCTCGCAGATCGCCAAGTCGTTCGAGGATTATGCCAAGTTCATGCGCGTGTCGGTGACGACGGTGTTCGGCGGCGTGCCGATCCCGCGCCAGGAACGCGCCATGAGCCATGGCGTCGATGTCGTCGTCGCCACGCCGGGCCGGCTGCTCGATCTCGTCGAGCGCGGCAGCCTCGATCTGCGCCATGTCGAAGTGCTGGTGCTCGACGAAGCCGACCAGATGCTCGATCTCGGCTTCATCCATGACCTGAAGCGCATCGTCGGCCTGCTGCCGCGCCAGCGCCAGACCCTGTTCTTCTCGGCGACCATGCCCAAGGCCATCGAGGATCTGGCGGCGCGCTACCTGAAGGACCCGGTCAAGGTCGCGGTCAAGCCGGCGGCCACCACCGCCGAGCGCGTCGAACAGGCCGTCATCCATGTCAACCAGGCCGAAAAGCCGGCGCTGCTGCAGGTCGTGCTCAAGGAAATCGAAGCCGCCGGCACGCTCGATCGCGCGCTGGTCTTCTCGCGCACCAAGCATGGCGCCGATCGCATCGTCCGCCAGCTCGGCCTCGCCGGGATCGTCGCCGAGGCGATCCATGGCAACAAGAGCCAGCCGCAGCGCGAACGCTCGCTGAAGGCGTTCCGCGATGGCACCTGCCGGGTGCTGGTGGCGACGGACATCGCGGCGCGCGGCATCGATGTCTCGGGCGTCAGCCATGTCATCAACTACGAACTGCCGAATGTCGCGGAACAATATGTCCACCGCATCGGCCGCACGGCACGTGCCGGCCGCACCGGCCAGGCCATCGCCTTCTGCGCCGATGACGAGCGCGCCTACCTCCGCGACATCGAGAAGCTCATCCGCCTCAAGGTGACGGTGCTCGGCCTGCCGGCGGATTTCCGCGCCGCCGTCGCCAACACCCAGCGCATCGAGCGCAACGCCCCGCCGATGCCGCGCGAGGAAGAACGCGAACGCCGCGGTGGCGGTGGCCGTCCCGGCCCGAACCCGCATGCCCAGGTCCGCCCGGCCCGTGCCGGCGGCCGTCCCCCCGCTGCTGGCGGTCGCCCGTCGGGCGGTGCCGGCCGGGTGGCCGGTCGCCCGGGTGGCGCCGGCGGCGGCCGTCCGCCGGGCGGCGGCAACCGTGCCGGTGCGAATGCCGGCGCGCGCCGGGGGCGCTGACCGTCAGCAAAAGGGCCTCCGGCGGCTGGGGCCTTGGGCCCCAGACCCCATTTCCTTGGGTTCAAGGCCGGACTGCAGCCGCCTCGCCGCGCGAAACGAACCAAATGGGGTCGGGGGCCTGAGGCCCCAGCCGCCGGAGGCGAAAAACGCCGCCGGCGGCAGCCCTTTACGCCGCGCGGGCGGTGATGATCTTGCCCGGTGCGCGCGGCGGTTCGCCCTTGGGCAGCGCGTCGACATGTTCCATGCCCGAAGTGACCTGGCCCCAGACGGTGTACTGGCCATCGAGGAACTTCGCGGGCTCGAAGCAGATGAAGAACTGGCTGTTGGCGCTGTTCGGCAGCGACGAGCGCGCCATCGAGCAGGTGCCGCGGACATGCGGCTCCTTCGAGAATTCCGCCTTCAGATCGGGCAGCTTCGATCCGCCCATGCCGGTGCCGGTGGGATCGCCGCCCTGCGCCATGAAGCCGGCGATGACGCGGTGGAAGACGACGCCATCGTAGAAGCCATCATTGGCCAGGCCGGCGATGCGCTCGACATGGCCGGGGGCGAGATCGGGGCGCAGCGCGATGACGACGTCGCCGGTGGCGAGCGTCAGGGTCAGGGTGGTCGGGGCATCGGCCATGGGGATCACTTTCATTGAAATCGGGTCGCGCCCCTTACCGCGTCTGGCGGAAAAGTGAAGCCAGCCGGCAATCGGTGAAGCCGGTTGCGGCCGGCCGGGGCTGTGGCCATGCTTAAGCCTGGCGACGGCGGACGGTGGCATGGAGATCAGACGCTATGAGAACGGTGACTTCGACGGTGTCGAAGCGCTCTGGCAACAGGCCTTTCCGGACGATCCGCCGCGCAACCACGCCGTCAACGCCATCCCCGCCAAGCTGGCCTTTCAGCCCGACCTGCTGTTCGTGGCGGTGACCGCGGATGGTGTGATCGGCACGGTCATGGCCGGTTATGACGGCCATCGCGGCTGGCTTTATTCGGTGGCGGTCCGGCCGGACTGGCGGCGGGCCGGGGTCGGTGCCGCGCTCGTCCACCATGCCGAGGCGGCGCTGCAGGCGCTCGGCTGCGGCAAGGTCAACCTGCAGGTCCGCTCGACCAATGCCGCCGTGGTGCGCTTCTACGAAAGCCTCGGCTATGGCGTGGAGGACCGGATCAGCCTCGGCCGCCAGCTGTAGCGGCAGCGCCCTTCAGCAGCAGCGGCTCCAGCCGCTCGCGCAGGGCGTCCGGCAGTGGCGCCGGGCCATCGGCGCCGCGATGCACCAGCACGGTATCGCACAGCGCGATGCAGCGGCCCTTCTGGAACATCGCCTTGGCGCTGCGGAAGCTCGTCGTGCCGATGCTGGCCAGGGCATAGGCCATGGTCACCGGCGCCGGATAATGGCCTTCGGCGAGGAAATCGACGGCGACATGGCCGACCAGGAAGCGCGGCCGCTCCGCCAGCGCGCCGGCGAACAGCGACCAGTTGAAGCGGATGCGGGTTTCCTCGAAGAACCGGGTGATGGCGACATTGTTGAGATGGCCGTTGACGTCCATGTCGGCAAAGCGCGTCTCCATCTCGGCGGTCCAGGCATAGTTGCCCGGATCGCGGCGGCGCGGATCGGCCTTCATCGCATGTTGTACCGCACCGGCAGCGTTTTCAGGCCGGAGACGAAATTGGCGATGCTGTTCTTCGGCTCGCCGGCCAGTTCGATCGCGTCGAGGCGCGGGATCAGCTCGGCGAACAGCGCGCGCAATTCCATGCGGGCGAGGTGCAGGCCGAGGCACAGGTGGACGCCATTGCCGAACGCCGTCTGCGGGTTGCTGCCGCGGTCGATGCTGAATTCGTTCGGCCGTTCGAACACGGCTTCGTCGCGGTTGCCCGACCAGTAGAACAGGCACAGCCCGTCGCCGGCGCGGATGGTCTTGCCGCCGATGTCATAATCCTCGGTCGCGGTGCGCATGAAATGCTTGACCGGCGTCACCCAGCGGATGGTTTCCTCGACAAAGGCCGGGATCAGCGCCGGATCGGCCTTGAGGCGTTCGAGCAGGCCGGGGTTGCGGATCAGCTGGAGCAGGCCGCCGGCGGCGCTGCTGCTCGTCGTGTCATGGCCGGCAGTGGCGACAATGGCGTAATAGCTGGTCGCCGAAAGCTCGTCGATCGGTTCGCCGTCGATGATGCCATTGGCGATGACACTGGCCAGATCGTCGCGCGGATTGGCGCGCCGGTCGGCGGTCACCTCGCGGAAATAGGTGAAGAACATCTGCACGGTGGCGAGCAGATCGACCTGGGCATCGCCCGATTTGCCGCCCATCAGCGCGGTGTTGGTGGTGATGCGCTTCGACCGGGCGATGACATCGGGGTCCTGCGGCCCGAAGATCTCCTGCGTCATCTGCAGCATCATCGGCTCGTCGCTTTCCGGCACGCCGAGCAGCTTCATGATGACGCGCAGCGGATAGAAGAGCGCCACTTCGTTGACGAAATCGCAGGCGCCACCCATGCCGGCCATGCGATCGACATGCGCCTTGGCGAGCACCGCGATCTCGCCTTCGATCTTGCGGAGATTCCCCGGCTGGAACCAATTGTGGGTCAGCCGGCGCAGCTTCATGTGCTGCGGGTCGTCCAAGTCGACCAGCGTGCGGAACAGATGGCTGTCGCCGGTCATCGCCTTGGTCCATTCCTCGCCCTCGATCGGCGACAGATAGGTGCGCAGGCGGTTGATGAACTTGTCGTTCTGCTTCGAAATCGCAGTGATGTCGGCGTGGCGGGTGATCGACCAGAAGGGCCGGAAGCCGATGGGCTGAGTCCAGTGCACGGGATCGCTGGCGCGCAGCTCGGCATAGGCATCGAGCACGGTCTCGTCGGCATAAAGCGCCGGATTGACGATGCGATTGTCGATGGTGTCGGTCGTATAGCCGGGGAAGGGTGTCGTCACAGGTCAATCCTTACTGGCTGCGGCCGCGGGCCTGGACCTGGCCGCGCGCGGCTTCCACGGCATCGGCGGAAACCCTGGAATTGGCGGCGACGGAGCGTTCATTCTCCAGCGCCATGCCGTCGGCGAAGGTCATACCATAGCCATCGTCGATCAGCCGCTTGTAGGCCGCGGCAAAGGCCGGATCGATCGTCGCCATGTCGGCGGCGAGCCGCTGCGCCACCGGCAGCAGCGCATCGGCCGCCACGACGCGGTTGACCAGGCCCCAGGCGGCGGCGGTGGCGGCATCGAGGAAATTGCCGGTCAGCGACAGTTCGCGGGCCCGATAGGGCCCGATCAGCCGGGAGAGTTTCTGGCTCAGGCCCCAGCCCGGCATGATGCCGACCCGGGCATGGGTGTCGGCGAAGCGGGCATTTTCGGACGCGATCAGCACGTCGCAGGCCAGCGCCACTTCGAACCCGCCGGTGATGGCAACGCCATTGATGGCGCCGATGCACGGCTTCGACAGCTGTTCGATGGCCTTGACCGGATTCTCGTCCGGCCCCTCGGCATTGGCGGCGCCCAGGCCCTGCTGGCCCAGTTCCTTGAGGTC
>JAIXZK010000355.1 GCA_027489695.1 Sphingomonadales bacterium | reverse complement strand
ACGCTCGGGTGGCACGGCGCACCGGCTCGCCATTGGCAGTGACGCGGCGACTGGACAGCGAACTGGCGCCGACGCCGCTGGGTTGAAGAAGGGTGCCTCCGGCGGCTGGGGCCTTAGGCCCCAGACCCCATTTTGTTGGGCCAGACCTCACTAGATGGGGTCTGGGGCCTGAGGCCCCAGCCGCCGGAGGCACTCTTTCCTATATCCTAAGCCGCCGGGGTTCGGCGCGCGGCGATGGCCTGGCCGATCCAGACCAGCCCCGCGAAGAAGGCGGCGCCGGCGATGGTGGAGATCGCCACGTCGAGGAAGTCGCTCTTTTCGACCAGCACGGGCGCTGCCATCATGGTCAGGAACAGCATGGTTGCGAGGTTGCAGATTTGCGGCAGCCAGTTCTGGATCTGGACGAACAGCGCGACGAGGATGGCGAGCAGGGCGATGAGCCCGCCGTTCGGCCCCATCTGTGCCGGCAGCACCTGCAGCAGCCAGGCGAGGCCGATGCCGACCAGCGAGCCGATCAGTGCCGCCGGCAACCGATCGAAGCGCAGCGTTTCGACATTGGCCCAATACCAGGCGAACATGAAGGCGGCGAACAGCGACTTCAGCCCGAACACGCCGCCGGCCAGCGCGGTCAGCGCGACAATGGCGACAACGACGACCAGGAAAATCAGGCTGCCGTTGCGCAAGCCGGGTCGGACGCTGTGCGGATCGGCAGGTGTATCGTTCATGGCTGTTCCCCCCTGGCGCTTCTTCGCCGTGGCGGATGAGGCTAGAGTCGGCGCCGGCGGCGGCAAGCTCGCAACTAGACCAGTCGTCGCCAGACCGCGGCACGGCGGAAGCTGCGACCGAAGTCCAGGCTGAAAGGCAGATCCCGATGCCCCTGATGACCAATGATGGCGTGCCGTTCCTGCGCAGCGACGATGCGGCGTTCGCCGATCTCGCCGATTGGCCGTATCCGCAGCGCCATGTCGATTTCCAAGGCCTGCGGCAGGCTTATGTCGACGAAGGCCCGCGCGATGGCCCGGTAGCGCTGCTGATGCACGGCATGCCGACCTGGGGCTATCTCAACCGCCACATCATCGCGGCGCTGGTCGCCGCCGGCTGGCGCTGCATCGCCGCCGATCACATCGGCTTTGGCCGGTCGGACAAGGTTGTTGATCCCGGCTGGTATTCGATCGATCGGCACATGGCGGCGCATGCCGCGCTGATCGCGGCGCTCGATTTGCGCGACGTGACGCTGTTCGTGCAGGATTGGGGCGGGCCGATCGGGCTGGCGCAGGTCGCCGATAGCCGCGAGCGCTTTGCCCGGCTGGTCGTCATGAACACCTGGCTGCACCATGACGGCTTCGAATACACGCCGGCGATCCGGCGATGGCATGCCGGCTGGAACCCGGGCGGGCTGTTCGCCGAGATGACACCCGATCCGCTGAGCATCGGCTGGTTCCTGCAGGTATCGCTGGGTGCGATCGACCCGGCGGCGATTTCTGGAATCGTGCGCGATCGCCGCTATCCGGATCTGCCGCCCGCAGCGGAGGCGACGCGGCGCGGCTATGACGCGCCGTTCGCGGGCCTGGGCAAGGATGGCCTGACGGGCGCGCGGCGATTCCCGCTCAGCCTGCCGTTCGCCAATCCGGAGGGCGGCGCCGCGACGCGACAGGCGATGATCTTCGAGCGGCTGGCGGGCTGGCGCGGGCCGATCCACTTCGTCTGGGGCGGCGCCGACGATGTCTTTACCGCCGATTGGGGCCGCGCCTGGGCGGCGCGCTTCCCCCAGGCGACGTTCGACCTGCTGCCCGATGCCGGGCATTTCCTGCAGGACACGCATGGCGGGGAGATCGCGCGGCTGGTGCTGGGGCATATCGGATAGGTCGCGAAGACCTCGGTCACGGAAAAAGGGGGCGCCGTTGCCGACGCCCCCCGTTTCAGGCCCGGGTTCGCGGATCAGGCGATGGCGAGCAGTTCGCCAACGCCCGGCAGCGGGCGCGGGTAGGTCAGGTCGAGGCCGGTGACGGTTTCCCAATAGGCGTTCGAACCGAAGCCATAGGCATCGAGGATGTGCACCGTCTGGGTGTTGCCGCCCTGGCTCAGCGTCAGCACCAGGTCGAGCGAGCCGCCGGCGTTGTTGACGTCGAAGCCGTTGACGATCTCGCTGGTGCTGAGGAAGCCGACGCGAGCGGCGGTGACGGTGACGCCGGCGCCGAAGCTGAGGCTGTCGCCGCTGCCGAACTGGAAGTCGGTGATCACATCGACGGCGCCATTGCTGACGCTGTCGAACAGGAAGGTGTCGGCATCGACGCCGCCCTGCAGCACGTCGTTGCCGGCGCCGCCGACCAGCGTGTCGGCGCCGCGGCCGCCGAGGATGACGTCGTTGCCGGCGCCGCCCGCGACATTGTTGGCGGTGCCGTCACCGGTCAGCGCGTCGTCAAAGCCCGAGCCGGTAAGGTTTTCGAAGCCGGTGAAGCGATCGGCGTCGCCATTCGGGCCGGCGGCGGTGCCATTGGCCAGGCTGGCGGTGACGCTGCCGGTCGCGCTGGCGAAGCTGAGCGTGTCGATGCCGATGCCGCCGTTCAGCGTGTCGTTGCCGGCACCACCATCGACGGTGTCGTTGCCGCCATTGCCGTTGACGACGTCGTTGCCGCCGCGGCCGTTCCAGGTCTCGCCGTCATTGCCACCGTTGATGGTGTCGTTGCCGGCGGTCTGGGTCTGGATCGAGTAGAGGGTGACGGTGTTGCTGATTTCCTGGCCGGAAAGCAGCAGTGCCTGGCCAGTCGGGCTGTTGGCGGCCGAGACGAAGGCGCTGGTTTCGGGGCCGAGGTCGGCGCCGGTCTGCGCACGATAGCTGACGAAGCTGGCGTTGGCCGGATCGGTCACGTCATAGACCATGTAACCGCCGACGCGCTCCAGGCCGACAAAGGCATAGGTGCGGCCGCCGATGACGCCGATGCTGACGCCTTCGGGCTCCGGCCCCTTGTCGTCCGAACGGCCGTCAAAGCCGCTCGTGCTCTGGTTCGAGTTGAACGAGCCGGGCACCAGCGCCGCGGTGATCGCTTCGAACTCGCCGCCGGTTTCGCGGACCTTGGTGATGGTGCCATCGGCGTTCTGGCGGAAGATCGAGATGCCGCGGCCGCCGATGGTGTGGATGACGTCGATGTCGCCATCGCCATCGGTATCGCCGACGTTGTTGGAAACGTTGAGGCGGCCGAGGTTGGCATTGGCCTT
>JAIXZK010000129.1 GCA_027489695.1 Sphingomonadales bacterium | reverse complement strand
GGCAGCGACGGCTTCCTGCTCCCCAACGCCATTCTCGAATCGCGCGGGCTCCTGCTGCGCAAGGGCTTTCCCGAAAGCTACGACCATGCCGGCTTCCGCACGGCCCTGATGGAATTGCGCCACGGCGCCGCCGATGTGCCCGGCTATTCGCACAGCAGCTTCGATATCGATCCGGCGCTCACCCGCCGCATCGAAGGCGCCGCCGTCGTCATCGTCGAAGGCCTGGGCTTCAACGCCGGACCGGCGGGGGCGACCCCGGCCGATGCGATCGACCGGCTGCTCTACCTCGACGCCGCCGAAGCCGATCTCGAAGCCTGGTATGTCGCGCGCTTCCTCGGCTTCTGGCGCGCCGCGGCGGGCGACCCCAGCTCCTTCTACACCCGCTTCCTCGGCCTCGACGAAGCCGGCGTCACCGCCGTCGCCCGCTCGGTCTGGGCCGATATCAACCTGCCGAACCTGCGCGAGCATATCGCCCCGCTGCGCGACCGCGCCGACCTGGTGGTGCGCAAGACGGCGGATCACGGGCTTTTTCTCGTCTAAAAGCAAGAAAGTGTGCCTCCGGCGGCTGGGGCCGTGGGCCCCAGACCCCATTTTGTTTTGGCATCGCCAGCAAGGACGCCGATCTTCGCGGTCCAGACTGAAGGAAATGGGGTCTGGGGCCTACGGCCCCAGCCGCCGGAGGCCCCCTTCCTTCCTCCCATGGTTGCGCCGACGCCGTCGTCGCCCCACTATCGGTCCATGCTGCGCCAGTATGAACTTGTCGAACGCGTCAAGGCTTACGATCCCGATGCCGACGAGGATCTGCTGAATCGCGCCTATGTCTTCTCGATGAAGGCGCATGGCGCGCAGTTGCGGGCGTCGGGCGACCCCTATTTCTCGCACCCCATCGAAGTCGCCGGCATCCTGACGGACCTGAAGCTCGACGACGAGACCATCGCCACCGGCATTTTGCACGACACCATCGAGGATACTGTCGCCACCCAGGAACAGATCGACCGATTGTTCGGGGCGAGCGTCGGCCGGCTGGTCGATGGCGTCACCAAGCTCTCGCGCATCGAGGTGCAGACCGATACCGAGCGCCAGGCCGAGAACCTCCGCAAGTTCATCCTGGCGATGTCGAGCGACATCCGCGTTCTGCTCGTCAAGCTCGCCGACCGGCTGCACAACATGCGGACGCTGCATTTCATCAAGTCGGAGGAAAAGCGCCGCCGCATCGCCCGCGAGACGATGGACATCTATGCGCCGCTGGCCGAGCGAATCGGCATGTACGGCTTCATGGACGAGCTGCAGGAGCTCGCCTTTCGTCAGTTGGAGCCCGAGGCGCATGACACCATTGTCCAGCGGCTCGAAAAGCTGCGGGAGGGCGGCGGCGATACCGTGCAGCGCATCGCTTCCGGGCTGAAGCTGATCCTGGCGCAGGCCGGCATCGATGCCGAGGTGACCGGTCGCGAGAAGCGCCCCTACAGCATCTGGCGCAAGATGCAGGCGCGCAGCGTCGGCTTCGAACAATTGTCCGACGTCATGGCCTTCCGCATCATCGTCGATGACGAGGACAGCTGTTATCGCGGGCTCGGCGTCGTCCATCGCCGCTGGCCGATGGTGATCGGGCGGTTCAAGGATTTCGTCTCGACGCCGAAACGCAACGGCTACAAGTCGATCCACACCACCGTCATGCACAACAGCCTGACGCGCGAGGCCGGGCGTGACACCGCGCCCGAAAATGCCCGCATCGAAGTGCAGATCCGCACCCGCCGCATGCACGAGGAAGCCGAATTGGGCCTCGCCGCGCACTGGGCCTACAAGCAGGGCAGCCCGGCGGCGCGCGAGGCCTATCCCTGGCTCGAGGACCTGCTCGAGGTGCTGCATGCCGCCACCAGCCCCGAGGAGCTGCTGGAGAATGCCCGGCTGGCGATGTTCCAGGACCAGGTGTTCGTGTTCACGCCAAAGGGCGCGCTGCACCAGTTGCCGCGCGGCTCGACGCCGGTCGATTTCGCCTATGCGGTGCACAGCGATCTCGGCGATTCGTGCATCGGCGCCAAGGTCAACGGCCGCGTCGTGCCGCTGCGCACCCGGCTGACCAATGGCGACCAGGTCGAGATCATCCGGTCGAAACAGAAGTCTCCCGATCCGGCCTGGGAAGGCTTTGTCGCCAGCGCCAAGGCGCGCGCCGCGGTGCGCCGCCACGTGCGCCACAAGGCGCAGCAGGAAAGCCTGTCGATGGGCGACAAGCTGCTGGGATCGCTTGCCCTGCGGCTGGGCATCACCCTCGACGACGAGATTCTCGGCCCGGCGCTGGGCCGGTTGAAGCTTGCCGATCGCACCGCGCTCGAACTCGCCATGGCGCGCAACCAGTTGACCGATGCCCAGGTGACCGAAGCGCTGGTGCCCGGCGCCACCGCCGGGCAGCGGCCGAAGAAGCTGCGCGGCAAGCCGGGGCCGGCGGCGGTATCGATCCAGGGCTTGACACCCGGGGTCGGCTTCGAGCTCGGCTCGTGCCGGCCGGTGCCGGGCGATCGCATCGTCGGCATCCGCCATGCCCATGGCCCGATTGTCATCCACACCATCGATTGCACCGGTCTGGTGGAGGAAGAAGGCGAATGGCTGGAAGTCAGCTGGGGTCCGGAGACCAGCGGCGCCGTCGCTCGCCTCGCCGTCGTCGTCCACAACCAGCCGGGGGCGCTGGCCAGCCTGACCGCCAGCCTCGCCGCGCACAATGCCAATATCGTCGGCCTGGCGCTGCAGCACCGCGACCGTGAGTTCCACACCGATCTGCTCGACATCGAAGTCGATGATCTGAAGCATCTGACCGGAATCGTGGCGGCGCTGCGCTCGGTGAAGGCAGTGGTGTCGGTCGAACGGGTGCGCGGCCGGTAGCGCGAGCAGACGGCTTGCCGATTGCGGCGCGATGGCTAGTCTTCGCGCCGCGAACGGGGAGAGTCGGCAATGCGCAAGTTCCTGGGCTTTCTGGCGATGGGCAGCGTCCTCGCCCATCCGGCACTGGCGGCACCGGTCGCAGCCGACACGCCGGCGGCGACCGCCAGCGGGACCACCTTCACCGTGCCGACCGCCTGGGAGCTGACGCCCAGGGGCAAGGCCAGCCTGGTCGCGCCGCCCGAAAGCGACACGCGCCTTGTCGTTGTCGAAGTCGGCGCCGCGGCGGATGCCAAGGCCGC
>JAIXZK010000263.1 GCA_027489695.1 Sphingomonadales bacterium | reverse complement strand
GCGGGCTGCAATGCGGTCGCGAACATGATCGCCGCCGATCTTCAGGGCGTCGATTTCATCGTCGCCAATACCGATGCGCAAAGCCTTGCCGGCAGCCGCGCCGAAACGCGCCTCCAGCTAGGCATGAAGATCACCCAGGGCCTTGGCGCCGGTGCCCGGCCGGAGATCGGTCGCGCCGCGGCGGAAGAAACCCTCGACCAGATCGAAAGCTCGATCGAAGGCGCGCACATGGTGTTCATCGCCGCCGGCATGGGCGGCGGCACCGGCACCGGCGCGGCCCCCGTCGTCGCGCGCGCTGCCCGCGAAAAGGGCATCCTCACCGTCGGTGTCGTCACCAAGCCGTTCACCTTCGAAGGCGCCAAGCGCATGCGCGCCGCCGAGGAAGGCATCGCCGAGCTGCAGAAGCACGTCGACACGCTGATCATCATCCCCAACCAGAACCTGTTCCTGATCGCCAACGCCAACACCACCTTCAAGGAGGCGTTCGCCATGGCCGACCAGGTGCTGCACCAGGGCGTGCGCGGCATCACCGACCTGATGATCATGCCCGGCCTGATCAACCTCGATTTTGCCGATATCCGCACCGTCATGTCGGAAATGGGCAAGGCGATGATGGGCACCGGCGAAGCCACCGGCGAGCGCCGCGCCATCGAGGCCGCCGAAAAGGCCATCGCCAACCCGCTGCTCGATGAAGTCTCGATGCGCGGTGCCAAGGGCGTCATCATCAACATCACCGGCGGCGACGATCTCCGCCTGATGGAAGTCGACGAAGCCGCGACGCACATCCGCGACATGGTCGATCCCGAAGCCAACATCATCGTCGGTTCGGCGTTCAACCCCGATCTCGCCGGCGTCATGCGCGTCTCGGTGGTGGCGACCGGCATCGACGCCGCCGCCCGCCCGGCGCCGGCCGTCCGGCCGCGCGCGGCGGCCCCCAGCTTCCCGCCCGCCACCGGCATCTTTGCGACCCCGCCGGTGATGGCGCCCGCGGCCGCCGCGGCGCCGACCATGGCGCCGCCGATCCCCGACGAAGCCGCTTTCGCACCCGCCCTGGGTCGCGCGCTCGACGCGATGGACGCCGAGCCGGCGCCGGCGCCGATGGCGGCTGATACCGCCGCCGATCTCGACGACGATGGTGACGATGCCGATGATGTGATCGACCTGGCCGCCGCCGATCGCCTGCCCGAAACCTCGCCGATCGAAACCTTCCGCTTCACCCCGACCTCGGCGCCCGCCACAGCGGCGCCGATGGCCGAGACGCGCGTCGAGCCCCGCGCCGAAACCCGGATCGAGCCGCGCGTCGAAACCCGCGTCGAAACTCGCGTCGAAACCCGCCTCGCGGAACCCGCGCCGGCCCCGGTGGTGGAGGACGAGAAGCCGCTGACCCTGTTCGAAAAGATGATGAACCTGTCGCGGCCGAAGCCGCGCGTCGTCGCGCCGACCCCGACCCTGGCACCCGAACCCGGCGTCGATACCGCCGAAGTCGAAATCCCGCCGTTCTTCAAGCGTCAGGCGAACTGAGGCGGCGGCGCGGTCGGGGCGCTTGGCCTCACCGCGCCGCGTCGAGCTGCATCCTTAGCTGCGCCAGCGGCGGCAGCAGTGCCGTCACCAGCGCTTCGGGCAGTTCCGCCAGCAGCGGCGCCACCGCCGCCACCGCCGCATCGCGCGTCGCGGCGGCGGCCGGCGCCGGGCGGACAAACTTGGCGCGACCATCGCGGGGATCGGTCTCGAACGTCACCAGCCCGGCGGCGGCGAGCCGCTGCAGCGTGTTGGTCATTGTCGGCCGCGGCACCTGAAAGGCATTGGCCAGCCGCGCCGGGGACCAGTCGCCCGGCAGGCGCAGCAAATGATCCAGCACGCTGAACTGCGCCACCGTCAGCCCCGCCGGCGCCAGGCTTTCGAAGCGCCGTGTCGCCAGCTGGTGGATGATGCCGATCTCGGTGAACAGGCGGAAGGCGGCGGGGACGCTCATGTCGAGACTCTCGATTCCTGAATTATTTGCCTCCGGCGGCTGGGGCCTTGGGCCCCAGACCCCATTTTGTTGAGCACGGCAAACCGCAAGATCGGCTTTCGGGGATCGAACCCGACGAAATGGGGTCTGGGGCCCAAGGCCCCAGCCGCCGGAGGCCTCCTGTCTTCACGCAACCATATGCCGGGCCAGCGGCCAGCGCGGCGCCGGCGGCACCGATGGTCCGAAGCCGAGGCGGCACAGCATCTGCACCCGCCCCGGCGCCGCGACGCCGAGCAGCCGATGCACCTCGGCGAAGCGCGCTGCCATTTCGGGATATTCCTGCAGGGTCTGGCTGGCCGGATGGACGGCGAGGCCCAGTGCCGTCGCCAGCAGGTTGATCCGCGCCCAGGCGTAGCCCGCGGCAAGCTGGTCGAGCCGGCCATTGCCCGGCGTCGTCACCCAGATCAGCGCCGGGATCGAGCCCTGGACGGCGAGCTGCTGGTCGAGCCCGGTCCTGAAGGCGAAGCTGGCAGGATCGGCGAGGGTGGCGCGGCTCAATTGCCCGGTGGCGGCGAGCGCCTCGACCATCGGTCCGCCGATGCTGAGGCCATCGGGGGTGGCATCGGCTTCGGCGGCGCCGATGCGCAGCACGTCGATGCTCTCCTGCATGGTGCGCGGCAGCAGCGTCTCGATGCGGACGCCGTCGACGATGGCGGCGCGCAGCGGGGCCAGCCGCACCGGATCGGCGGTGGCGCCGATGCTGACGCCCGCCTGCGGCGCCGTCAGCGCCCTGAGCGGGCCCGCGGTGACGGGCCGGGCGAGGTCATATTCGGTCTTGGTCGATCGCCGCAGCGGGATGGCGGGGAACAGCGGATCGCGCGCCAGGCCGGGGGCGGCGGCGAAGCGCAGCCGGGCGAGCGGGCGGGTATCGAGGCGACCGTCGCGCTCGCCGGCCGGCACCCCGGCCGGGAAGGGCTCGACGGTCAGGCGCTGGCCGCGCGCTGACGCGGCGATGCGCGCGGTTTCGATGAAGGTGCCGAAGCCGATGGTGATCTGGCGGTCGAACGGGTCGGTCTCGGGCAGGCGCCTGTCGGGATCGCAG
>JAIXZK010000098.1 GCA_027489695.1 Sphingomonadales bacterium | reverse complement strand
TGCCGCCGTCGGTGATCCGCGCGCTGGCCAACCACCCGCTCACCGACAAGGGGCTGGCGGCGTTCCTGGAGGATTGGGCCAAGACCGGGCAGTCGATTGGCTGAGGCGGCGCCGGACCTGGCAGCGCTAACGGCCGGCTTTCTGGCGCATATCGCCGATGCCCGCCGCCTGTCGCCGCACACGGTGCGGGCCTATGCGCTGACGCTGGAAAAGTTCGGCGATTTCCTGATCGGCCATCTCGGCGGCACCGTTACCGCCGCCGGCCTTTCCGCGCTGTCCCCGGCCGATCTGCGCGGCTTCCTGAGCGCGCGGCGCGGCGAAGGGCTGGCCAATGTCTCGGTCGCCCGCGATGTCTCGGCGCTGCGCAGCTTCTTCGCCTGGGCGCGGCGGCATCATCGTATCGAGATTGCCGCCGCCGAAGCGCTGAAGGCGCCGAAAGTGCCGCGCCGGGTGCCGCGGCCGGTGTCGCCGGGCGATGCGCGTGATCTGGTGGAAGTCGTTGCCGGCAATGCCCGGCTGCCATGGACGGCGGCGCGCGACACGGCAGTGCTGCTGCTGCTCTATGGCGCCGGCCTGCGCATCGGCGAGGCGCTGGGGCTGATGGGCGATGTGCTGCCGCTGGGGGAGACGATCACCGTCACCGGCAAGCGCAACAAGACGCGGGGCGTGCCGCTGCTGCCGATCGTGGCCCAGGCGATCGAGGAGTATCTGCGACTCTGCCCCTGGCCGGCGGCGGCTTCCGCGCCGCTGTTCCGGGGGGTGCGTGGCGGCGCGCTCGATGCGGGCAGTGTGCGTGCCGCGGTGCGCGCCGCCCGGCCGGCGCTCGGCCTGCCGGCGTCGGCGACGCCGCACGCGCTGCGCCACAGTTTCGCGACGCACCTGCTGGCGCGCGGCGCTGATCTGCGCGCCCTGCAGGAACTGCTCGGCCATGCCAGCCTGTCCTCGACGCAGATCTACACCGCTGTCGATGCGGCGCGGCTGCTCGATGCCTATCGGACGGCGCATCCGCGGGCTTGAGAACCGGCGCCGGCGCGGTCAGCCGTTACAGCAGGCCGCCGCCGGCACCGGTTCCGCCAGTATCTGGGCGACATTCTGGCCGCGATCGTCGCCATAGACGGCGATCGATCCCATGGTGCGATAGGTTTCCCAGACGATCCCCGTCGGGTCGACCGCCCAATGCTTGTCCGATTCGGCGTAGCAGCAGCGCGCACAGCTTTCGGTCTGGGACGCGATGTTGGCAGCACCGAGTCGCGCATGAACCTCGGCAAGCTCGCCCTCATCCTCGACCTGGATCCCCAGATGGTTGAGCCCGGTGGCATTGTCGTCCTTGCGCGAGATCGCGAAATTGACGCGCGGGTCTTCCAGCAGCCATTTGGCATAGTCGGGCTTGCGGGTGACCGGATCGGCGCCGAACAGCGCCGAATAAAAGGCGATCGACGATTCCAGCCGATCGACCGAGACATGGACGTGCAGGCGCTTCATGCTGTTGCTCCTTGGGTGTCGGGGTGGGGAAATGGCGCCGTGTCGTCGGGCATCGCGTCGCCGGGCGTTTCCGCCAGTTCGGCACGCCCCTGGCAGCAATCCCTGACCAGAAAATCGATCAGGGCGTTCATGCCGGCAAAATTCGCGCAATAGCGGACGGATCGCCCCGCGCGGCACGAGGTGACCAGCCCGGCGCGGGCAAGAATGGCAAGATTGGTCGACAGGCTGTTGGCCGGCATCGCCAGCAAGCGCGCCAGCTGCCCCGGCGGCAAACCATCATCTCCGGCGCGGACCAGCTCGCGTAACGCCGCCAGACGGCCATCATGCGCCAGTGCCGCAAATGCCGAAATCGCCGATTCTTTTTCCATAATTCTAGAATTCCAGAATATCAGATCATTGTCAACGGTCGCTGCGCCGGATGCTCGGGCGGGGAAAAGGCGGTGACGTCACCGCCAACGCCTGCCGCCTTCCGACCATGCGCCGTCCGCCCCGAGCCGCGCGTTGCACAAAGGGGCGATGAACACCGAACCGCTCCCGACCAGGGCTGGAAGCGCGAATGAACCGCAGAATGCTGATCGCCGGCGCCGGTGGCGCGGTGGTGCTGGGCGGTGTGGCCGCCGCGACGATCGCCGGCATGGGGTCGGACGCCGATTATGCCGCCGGCATCGCGCCATTGCGCGCGCCCCTGTCCGCGCCGGCGCCACTGCGCGAGCTGGTTCGTTTCGCGACGCTGGCGCCCAATGGCCACAATACCCAGCCGTGGCGATTCCGGATCGGTGCCGGCCACATCGACGTCCTGCCCGACCCGTCGCGGCGCACGCCGGTGGTCGACCCCGATGATCACCATGTCTTCGTCAGCCTGGGCGCCGCTGCCGCGACGCTGGCGCTGGCCGGGGCGGCGCGTGGCCAGCCCGGCGAAGTCCGCTTCGATGCCGCCAATGGCGGCAGCCTCGTCTATGATTTTTCCGCCGGCCCGGCGCGGCCGTCACCGCTGTTCGATGCGATCGTGCAGCGGCAATCGACGCGCGGCGACTATGATGGCCGGCCCGTCAGCGCCGCCGATCTCGCCAGCCTGGCGCGCGCGGCCGCCGTCCCCGGGGTTGCGCTGGTGCTGGTCACCGATCGCCCGCGTCTCGACCAGATCCGCGATCTGGTGATCGCCGGCAATTCGGCGCAGCTCGCCGATCCGGCCTTTCGACGCGAGCTGAAATCCTTGCTGCGGTTCAACCCAAGTACCGCGCTGCGCCACGGCGACGGCCTGTTCAGTGCCGCCAGCGGATCGCCGGCGCTGCCCGACTGGCTGGGGCCGCTGGCGTTCGACTGGCTGGCGCCGGCATCGTCGCAGAATGATGCCTATGCAAAGCAGATCCGCTCCTCGGCGGGCATCGCGATATTCACCGGCGCCATCGAGGGCCCGGCCGGCTGGGTTGCGGTCGGCGCGGCGTGCCAGCGCTTTTCGTTGCAGGCGACGGCGCTGGGGCTGAAGCACGCCTATCTCAACCAGCCGGTCGAAGTGCCGGCGCTGCGGCCGGCGCTGGCGGCGCTGGTCGGCATGGCGGGGACGCGCCCCGATATCGTCATGCGCTTCGGCACCGGGCCGGCACTGCCTTTCTCGCCGCGGCGGCCGGTGGATGCGGTGATCGTCGCATGAGCCTGGCCGTCGCTCCGGAGACGGTAGCGCCGACGGCCGCGCCGACGGCCGCGCCGACGGCCGCGCCGCCACCTCGCTCACGCTTCGCGCTGCCGTGCTTCTTCGTGCTGGCCTTCGGCTGGACCTGGGCGCTGTGGGGCGCGAGCAGTCTGCTCAAGCCGACTGCGCCGGGGCTCGCCGATGCGCTGTATCTCGCCTCCGGCTTCGGTCCCGGCCTGGCGGCGATCGCCACCACCCTGGCGTTCGAGGGCAAGGCCGGCTTGCGGCACTGGCTGCGGCGCTGCCTGCGCTGGCATATCGGCTGGCGTTGGTATGCGCTCGCGGCGGCGGGACCGGTGCTGATCATGGCCACGGCGCTCGGCATCGACGGCGCGCTCGGCGGCGTCATCGCCTGGCCCGATGCAGGCCGGCTCGGCATGGCGCTGCTGCAATTCCCGCTGGTCATCATCCTGGGCGGCCCGCTCGGCGAGGAGTTCGGCTGGCGCGGCTATGCGCTGCCGGGCTTGAGCGCGCGGATGGGCTGGCGCTGGGCCGGTGTCGTTGTCGGCATGGCCTGGGTGGCGTGGCATGTGCCGCTGCTGTTCATGGCGGATACCGTCCAGGCCAATTTGCCGATCGGGCTGTTCGTTGCCAGCACCATCGGGCTGTCGGTGGTGATGGCGCGGCTTTCGGCCAGTACCGGCTTCAGCGTCTGGCCGGCGATTCTGCTGCACAGCGTCATTAACTGGTGCTCGCTGCTATTGCCGATCATGCCGGCTGGCGGCGACACGCGCGCCTATTCGCTGGTGGCGGGGCTGGCGATCCTCGTCGCGCTGGCGGTCGCGGCGGCGCCGGGACCGCGAAGTATCGAAGCGAGGCAAGGCGCTTCCGGGCCCGCCTTGCCCTTGCCAATGCCCGCCGCCGCCGCGAAACAGCGCCATGGCTTTTCCCCCCCTTCCCCCGCCGTCGCGCGATCCGCGCCTGATGGCCGCCGGCGCCGCGCTCGCCCGCAACGAGCTCGACAAGGCCGATCCGCTGCTGAAGGCCTGGCTCGCCGCCAATCCAGACGACATTTATGCGCTGCGCATGATGGCCGAGCTGTTCGGCCGGCT
>JAIXZK010000193.1 GCA_027489695.1 Sphingomonadales bacterium | reverse complement strand
CAGGGGTCATGATGGGCTGGAGAGGCGAAATGGCTAGGCGCGGGGCCGCAGGCGGGGCTTCGCCCCCCGGCAAGGCCACGCAACGACGCCATTTCGCCTCTCCAGCCCACCGGCAGGGCGCGGTCAGGAAGCCCGGCAGAGCGCTCGCTCTTTTGCCAGATAGCGGATGCTATCTGGCTGCAATCGCTCACTCCTGCCGGGCTTCCTGACCGCGTCATGACCCCTGAAATTTATGGGTCCGGACCCTAAGGCCCCAGCCGCCGGAGGCCCTTTTCTCTTTGCGCTTCCGGCCGTCATAATCGCGTGATACCCGCACCGGCGCCGGAACAGCGCCGCTGCCAACGGGTTGTGGGAAGGCGCCACTACGGAGTGCCCGATGATTTCACGCCTGCCGATGATCGCCGCCGATGCCCTGCCGCCGGTGCTGGTAACGGGCGGCGCCGGCTATATCGGCAGCCATGCCGCGCTGGCGCTGCTCGATCAGGGCACCAGGGTGGTGATCGTCGATGATCTGTCGACAGGCTCGCAACTGCTGCTGCCGATGGGGGCGACGTTCGTCCAGGGCCGCGCCGGCGACCGCGCGCTGATCGCCGAGGTGATCGCGCGCGAGGGCATTGGCGCCGTCATGCACTTCGCAGCCTCGATCAGCGTCGGCGATTCGGTGCGCGATCCGGCCGAATATTACGCCAACAATGTCACCGAGACGCTCAATCTCGCCGCCACCTGCGCTGCCGCCGGCATCGGCGCGCTGGTTTTCTCCTCGACCGCCGCCGTTTATGGCGACCGGCCGGAAGCCGCCGCGGCGTCGCCGCTGCGCGAGGACGATGTTCTGCTGCCGATCAACCCCTATGGCTGGTCGAAATTGATGGGCGAACGCATCATTGCCGACATCGTTCACGCCGAATCGCTGAAAAATGGCGCGCTTTCGGCCGGCGTGCTGCGCTATTTCAACGTTTCCGGCGCCGATCCTGGCGGCCGTTCCGGGCAGAACAGCCACCATCCCCACCATCTGATCGAGATCGCGTCGCACGTTGCCACCGGCCTGCGCGGCCAGTTCACCGTCTATGGCAATGATTATCCCACCCCCGATGGCACCGGCATCCGCGATTATGTCCATGTCAGCGACATCGCCGACGCCCATGTGCTGATGCTGCGCGCCTGCCTGGCCGAACCGGGGCGGATGCACGGCTTCAATCTGGGCTATGGCCGCGGCCACAGCGTGCTCGAAGTGCTCGCCGCCCTCGGCCGCGCTGCCGGCTTCGGCATCCCCTATGCCTTTGGCGATCGCCGCGCCGGCGATCCGGCCGTGCTGGTCGCCGATTCGTCGGCAGCGATGGCGGCGCTCGACTGGCAACCGCGCTTTGCCGACATCGACGCCATCGTCGCCCATGCCCTGGCCTGGGAAAAGCAACGCCAGACGCGGCTGAACGCGGCGTAAGAGGGCCTCCGGCGGCTGGGGCCTCAGGCCCCAGACCCCATTTTGTTGCGATCGCGCAGACGCTGAAGCAGCCCCTCCCCCTGGAGGGGGGAGGCGAGAGACGCGCCTCTTGGCGCGGCCCGGGAGGGGGTGGTCGCCTCGCGCCAAAGCTTTGCAGGTGGAGACCACCCCACCCGCCGCGCTTCGCGCGAGGCCTAACAATCGGGGTGCAGGGGGTCACCCCCTGCCCGCCGGAGGCCCTCTTTCTTCTCCTTGGCAACCCCAATAGGCTCTCCGCCAACAGCAAAGGGGAGCCGAAAATGCGCCGTTCCATCACGCTCATCGCGCTTCTGCTCGGCACGTCCGCCGCCGCGGCGTCCGCCGATCTGGTTCTCACCAACGGCCTCATTGTCGATGGCAGTGGCGGCGCGCCCTATGCCGGTTGGCTGGCAATCGCCGGCGACCGCATTGCCGCGGTCGGGCGTGGCGCGCCGCCGGCGGCAGCACGGACACTCGACGTCAAGGGCCAGGCGATCGCGCCGGGGTTCGTCAACATGCTGAGCTGGGCGACCGAATCGCTGTTCGTCGATGGCCGTGCGCAGAGTGACCTGCGCCAGGGCGTCACCTTGGAAGTGATGGGCGAGGGCTGGTCGATGGGGCCGCTCAACCCGGCGATGAAGGCCGAGATGCTGCGTTCGCAGGGCGATGTGAGATTTCCGGTCACCTGGACGACGCTGGCCGAATATCTGGCGACGCTGGAGAAGCGCGGCATCGCGCCCAATGTCGCGAGTTTCGTCGGCGCGACCACGGTGCGCGTGCATGAACTGGGCGAGGACGATGTCGATCCGACGCCCGAACAGCTGGCGCGGATGACGTCTTTGGTACGCCAGGCCATGCACGAAGGCGCCATGGGTCTGGGTTCGTCGCTGATCTATGCGCCGGCCTTTTACGCCGAGACGCCCGAGCTGATCGCGCTGGCCAAGGCGTCGGCGGCGTGCGGCGGCATGTACATCAGCCATATCCGCAGCGAGAGCGAGACGATCGATCGCGCCATCGCCGAGCTGGTCGAGATTGCGCGGGCTTCCGGCGGCCCGGCGGAAATCTATCACCTCAAGCAGTCGGGCCGCGACAATTGGGGCAAGCTCGATGCCGTCATCGCCCAGATCGAGGCGGCGCGGGCCCAGGGCCTGCGCATCACCGCCGACATGTACACCTATGTGGCGGGCGCCACCGGCCTCGATGCCTCGATGCCGTTGTGGGTGCAGGCCGGCGGCACCGAGAAATGGATCGAGCGGCTGCGCGATCCGGCGATCCGCCAGCGCGTGCTCGCCGAAATGCGCGCGCCACCGGCCGGCGAGACCAATCTGCTGCGCGGCGCCGGTTCGGCCGACAAGGTACTGCTGCTCGGCTTCAGGAACCCGGCGTTGAAGCCGCTTTCCGGCAAGACGCTGGCCGAGGTGGCGGCGATGCGCGGCACCTCGCCGGAAGATACCGCCATCGATCTCGTCATCGAGGATGGCACCCGCGTCGGTACGGCGTATTTCCTGATGGACGAGGCCAATGTGCGCCGTCAGGTGGCGCTGCCCTGGCTCAGCTTCGGCTCCGATGCCGAGGCGCAGGCGCCGGAGGGGCCGTTCCTGCTGTCGAGCACCCACCCGCGCGCCTATGGCAATTTCGCCCGGGTGCTCGGCAAATATGTTCGCGAGGAAAAGGTCATCCCGCTGCAGGAAGCGGTGCGCAAGCTGGCGGCGCTGCCGGCGGACAATCTCGGCATCAAGGACCGCGGCCGGCTGGTGACGGGGCATTTCGCCGATGTCGTGGTGTTCGATCCCGCCACCATCGCCGATCGGGCAACCTTCGAGAAACCCCAGGTTTTCGCCACCGGCGTGGCGCAGGTGTTCGTCAACGGCGTCCAGGTGCTGAAGGACGGCGAGCCGACCGGCGCGGCCGCCGGCCGGGTGGTGAACGGGCCGGGCACCGGGCGCTGCCCGGGGTAGGAAGGCACTGGCGCTGGCGCCGGTTTTCTTCGCGATGCCCCTTGCATCAGCCGTTTCAAGATATATCTTGGAATAACGAAGATGCACGGGAGATAGAAATGCACTTTCACAAACATTGCGGCAACGGCAGCGATCGCCGCGACCACCGCCGCGGCGGCCGCTGGGAAGGCGTGGCGCGCGAATTCGCCGAAGCGATCGGCGCCGAATGGGGCCAGGGTCGCGGTGGCGGCCGGCGCGGCGGCTTCGGCCGGATGCGCGTCCTCGACGGCAGCGAGCTGCGGCTCGTCCTGCTCACCCTCATCGCCGAGGAACCGCGCCACGGCTATGACCTGATCCGCGCCGTCGAGACCCTGTCCGGCGGCCTCTATGCCCCCAGCCCCGGCATGGTCTATCCGACCCTGACCTTGCTCGCCGACGAAGGCCTGGCCGAGGAAATCCCCGACGGCAGCCGCAAGCGCTACGCCATCACCGACGCCGGCCGCGCCGCGCTCGCCGCCGACGAAGGCGCCGCCGCGGTCGCCATGGCCCGGCTTGCCGAACTCGGCCGCTATGTCTCGCCGACCGACGCGCCGGAAATCCGCCGCGCGCTCAACAACCTCCAGGCCGCGATCAACAACCGCCTCGCCGCCGGCAGCGACCGCGGTGCGACGCTCGGCGTTGCGGCAATCCTCGATGAGGCGGCGGGCCGGATCGAGCGACTGTAGGGGGAAAAGAAGGGGGCCTCCGGCGGCTGGGGCCGTGGGCCCCAGACCCCATTTTGTTCGGTTCTCGCGTGCCGGGCCGCGGATTTCGCGGACGAACCAGGCGAAACGGGGTTTGGGGCCCAAGGCCCCAGCCGCCGGAGGCACACTTCTCTGCCTACACCGTCACAAAGCCGCTTGCGGGACCGCAGGGCGTCGCACATTCTGCCGGCTTCGATATCGGCGACCCGCAATGCCCTGGCTGTTCCACCTTTTCCTTGCCGCCCATGTCGGGGCGGGGATTGCCGCGCTGACCAGTTTCTGGGGCGCCATCCTGACGGTCAAGGGCGGCCGCGCGCACCGGGCCTGGGGGCGCGTCTTCACCACCGGCATCTATGCGGCTTCCGCGATGGCGCTCGGCATGGGGTCGCTGTCGCTGGTCTGGCCGCTGGCCATGCATCCGCAACTGACCGACGAGACGCTGTATCGTGGCCTGTTCGGCTGGATGATGGTCTATCTGGCGCTGCTGACGATCAGCATGACGCGCTATGGCCTGATGGTCATCGCCAACAAGCGCCGCCACGACGCCAATCGCCACTGGACGATGGTGGCGCTGCAACTGCTGGTGCTGGCCTTTGCCATCAACTGCGCGGGGCAGGGGATCTGGCTCGGCCAGCCGCTGATGATCCTGGTGGCGCTGCTCGGCTTCGGCACGACGCTGACCTATCTGCGTTTCATGTATCGGCCGGCGCCCGCCGCCCGCGCCTGGCTGCCCGAGCATCTGAAGGCGATGGTGGCGACCGGCATCAGCGCCTATACCGCTTTCCTGTCGGTCGGCCTGATCGAGCTTTTCCCCGCCCATGCCTTCAACCCGGTGATCTGGGCGATCCCCGGCACCGTCGGCATGATGCTGATCATCCATTATCTGCGCGGCCTGCCGGGACGCCGCGTCGCCGCCGAGTAAGCGCGGCCGGTCTTCAACAAGCCCGCAACTGCTCGTCGAGCAGCGCAAAAGCCTCCGGAATCGCCGTCAGGAACGGCCGTTCGGCGGCGACGATGGCGCGGAAGGCATCCATCTTGTAGCCGGCCATCACCTCGGGCGGCAGGCGGTCGCTGTCCGGCAGCGATGAACAGACGATGTCGATCAGCCGCTCGGCGGCGTGCAGCCGGCCCCAGAGATAGTCGTGCTCGCGATAGGCGCGGCTGAAAAAGGCGCCGAAGGCACTGAACTGCGCGCCTTTCAGCGCCGCGCCGCCGGCGGCGCGGAGCGACAGCGCGTCGTCGGGGCTCATGCGATCGACCTTGATCTCGTCGAACTCGTCGACGCCGTCGCCCTGCAGCATGGGCAGCATGGCGATGTCGTAGAAGGGAAAGCCGAGATAGGCCGACAGCAGCTCGCGGCGCAGCCGGCGCGGCATCGACATGGCGAACAGATCGACGATGGCGGCATCGGCATCGCTGTCGAGCGCCTTGAGGTCGAGCGCCGTCGCCAGCGCTGCCAGCGCCGCCGCCGGATCTTCGAGGCAGTGCGCCGCGGCGGTGCGGACCTGGGCCGAGAAATAGCCCGGCTGGCGCCGTGTCAGATGGCGGGCGACGATGGCGTAGAGCCCCGCCTTCATGGCTTCGAGCGCGGCGCGGCCGTCGCTGTCGCCGCTGGCTTCGGCGATGGCGTTGACGCGGCGGATCAGGAAGCGCAGCCGCCGCACCCGGAATTCGAGGTCGAAGCTGCGCAGGAAGGCGACATAGTCGGACCCGGCGCCGCCGCGCGCCAGCGCTTCGGCGGTGCGATCGAAGCCGCGCCGGCGTACCTCGCCCCAGATCGCGGCACGCACCGCGACGAAATCGCAACCGCCGAGCATCGCCAGCCGCTCGGCCAGCGCCTCGACGATCTGCGCGACCTTCAACTGGCCATAAGCGGCATAGGCAAAGCCGGCCTGGCGGGCTGCCTCGCTCTGCAGCCGTGACCGCCATTCGGCGAGACGCTCGCCGGTCAGCTTGAACAGGAAGATGCGCACGCCCAAGGCGCCTTCGATGGCGGCATCGACCGCCGCGGTCATGCCCTCGACGACATGGCGAAGCTGCCGAACCCGCGCCGAGCGGGTTTCCAGCGCCGCCAGGCTGTCGTTGATCGGCTGCTGGCGCGGGATATCGGCCAGGCTGCGCAGCACGGTGGCGAAAAAGCCGGGCAGGACCATGCTGTCGGGGGCCATGTCGCTGTGCATGCCGGGCTTGGGATCGATATAGACGAAGCGGCGATCGACCTCGCGATGCGAGGGACGCCGGGACAGCGCCTCGATCGCCGGCCCGAACGGCCGGTTGTTGAGCACGGCGCCGTCGATCAGCGTCGCCGCCTCCGGATTGCCGCGGCGCGGGAAGATCCGCGCCAGGAATGCCGCCCGCCCTGGCCAGCGCCGGCTGCGCACCTGCAGGATGGTATCGATCTCCGCCACCCGCGCCGGCGGGAAGGCGCCCGGAAAGGAAGCGGTGGCGCGGGCGGCGAAGGCCAGTTCGGCGATGTCGCCGAGATGGCGGCTGCCATCGGCGCCGGCGCCGGCATCGGCGAAACCGATGATCAGGCGATGCTCGTTCTCGATGATTTCCGGCGGACTGTGCAGGTGCAACCGTTGGGCGGCGCCATGATAGTCGGTGACGGTGACGAACAGGTCGAGCGGCTGCACCGGCGGCAGCAGCGGCGGCGTGCGCTCGCCGGCGGCCATTGCATCAAAGGCGTCGTAGAGCATCGAGGCGAACTTCACGCCCGAAAAGGGCGGCCGGAACCAGCGCGAGCGCATCAGCCGGCTGAGCTTGGCGCTGACCTCGGCGCGGGCCTCGGCTTCCGCCATGTCGGACATGACCAGCCCGCGCCGCCGTGCCCACCAGACCAGCGGCGCCGCCCAAAGCTTCGAAAAGCGCGTCGCGGCGCCATCGGGATCGAGCAGCCGGTCGCTGTCGGCGCCATCGAGCCACAGATCGCGCAGCGGTTCCATGTCATGGCCCTGGCTGATCGCCTGGGCCAGCATGATGCCGTTGATGCCGCCCGCCGAAGCGCCGGCAACGATATCGACCATGACGCTGAGATCGAGCCGGTTGCCGAGCGCCGCCAGCAGCGTGCCATAGACGATTTCCGAATCATGCGCCGGCGGCATGGCCCGCGATTTCGAAACCGGCGCATTGCCATGCTTGCGGCGCATCGAGGCGCGCCCCAGCTTCCACACTTCCTTGGTGATGCCGTGCATGTAGACGGCCAGGCTGACCCCGCCGTAGCAGACCAGCGCCAACCGAAGTTCCTTCTCGCGCATCGCCGGCATTGTGGAACCTTGGATGGGGAACTGGCAAGCCGGTTGGCCGCTTCAAGGTTGCGGCGGATTTAGATCCCGGGCAATCTGCAGGCGTGCGGACGGAGCAAGCTACGCGAATTCGACAACAGCTTGATACGGCACTTGCTGCCCTTTATCGGCAGTTTGCCGGTCCGCCGCCGGCCCAGATTGAGGGCTGCCCCTGCTGCATCGGCAAGCGTCATGTCGATGTCCTGCTCGCGACGCCGCTTCGCGAACTGACGGGCCAGGCGCTATGGGGCTATGTATCGGGCTTGTTCTACACCGTGGGTAGCGTGGCGGATTTTCGTTACCTGTTGCCGCGAATTCTTGACGTGTCAGCGAACGACCTGGGCGACGCGAACAATCCCGAGATCGTCCTTCGCAAGCTGAAACTGGCCAAATGGCAGAAATGGTCAGAGGCAGATCAGACCGTCGTTCGCAATGTGTTGGATGCCTGGTTCGAACAGGCACTCTGCGCCGATCTTGCCGATGCCGATCAAGGTTACATCGGCTGGGACGCCGAGGCGGTGCTCTGCGGCGCGGCGCTTGCAGGGCTCGACGTCGGACCTTGGTTGCGCCGGCTCCAAGCAGCGGATGTCGCGCCCGTTCTTGCCGATATGCGGCAACGGCGCCCGAAATCGCTATCGGGCTTTTGGGAGGATGCACCCGATGCCTATCGAGAGTTTGAGGCAATGTTGATGACCGTGCGCGATTGATCGTTAGCGCTGGAACTGCCGTCATCTCTCGGTCCCGCTTGACATCCCATACGCGGTCCGCATTTGTTCTCGCATGGCCCGTACTGCCACCCGTTATGTCTGCCAGGCCTGTGGCGGGGTTTCCTCGCGCTGGCAGGGGCAGTGCGGCGATTGTTCGGAATGGAACACCATCCAGGCCGAAGCGGCGCCGGTG
>JAIXZK010000285.1 GCA_027489695.1 Sphingomonadales bacterium | reverse complement strand
ATTCGTCGCCTCCTATGGCGGCGAAGCCTCGCAGCCGGCGAGCCTCGACAACCTCATCGCCCGCATGGAACGCGACGAATTCGATCTGGTCGCCGTCGGCCGGGCGCTGATCGTCGATCCGGACTGGGCGCTGAAGGTGCGCGACGGCCGCTTCGGCGAGCTGCGCAGCTATGACCCATCGGCGCTGGCGACGCTGGTTTAACGAAGGTCTGCCTCCGGCGGTCCTTCGACTTCGCTCAGGGTGAGCGAGGGCCCTGGGCCCCGGACCCCATTTTGTGGCGGCAACGACGGTCCGCCCAAAGCCCCCCTCTCCCGCCTGCGGGAGAGGCGACTCGCCCCCTTGGGCGAGCGGGTGAGGGTGTCCTTCTTCGTCACCCGCCTGGGCCACCCTCACCCGGCGCGCTGGAGCGCGACTCGCCTCTCCCGCAAGCGGGAGAGGGGGGATGGTGGCGAGTGCATTCGCTCGAATACGCTGCGGTCAGAGCCGCCGGAGGCCGCCTCTCCCCTCAAACCGACCCATCCTCGGTCGGCGGCCCGCCGTCGCGCGGGGCGCGGTTGGATTTCTTGCGCCAGTAGAGGGCGAAGCCGATCACCAGCGCCGCCAGCACGGCGAGCAGGGTGAACATGCTGAGCATCGGCAGCAATTGTGCGCGGTCCATGATCGGGTCTCCATTCCCCTGCCGAACGCCGGGTCAGCGCGCGTCGTTCCGGCGCTTTCGACGGGTTGCCGGGCGGGTGGCGCCGCTTATGGTGCGGTGATGACCGATGAAGATGGTGTGCCGATCCTGAAGACCGCGGCGCTGCGCCCCAAGGACGCGGCGACATTGCTGGTGATCCGGCGCGACGGGCCGGCGCCGCGCGTGCTGATGGGCCGGCGGGTGCGCGGCCATGCCTTCATGCCGGACAAATGGGTGTTTCCGGGCGGGCGCATCCACGCCAGCGATTTCCGGGTGCCCACCGCATCGGAACTGGCGCCGGACACGGCGGCGGCGCTCGCCCGCACCTGCCCGCCGCCGCGCGCCCGGGCGCTGGCGCTGACCGCGATCCGCGAGACGTTCGAGGAAACCGGCATGATCCTGGGGCAGCCCGGCCGGGCGGCATCCCGCGGCGAATGGCGGGATTTCCTGGCGTCGGGGCATCTGCCCGACCTGGCGCCGCTGACTCTGGTGGCGCGGGCGATCACCCCGCCGGCGCGGCCGCGACGTTTCGATGCGCGTTTCTTCACCGTCGACGCGCGGCATTTCGCCAGCCTCGATCCCGGCGCCGGATCGGGGGAGCTCGACGAGATCGCCTGGTTTGACTGGGAGGCGGCGCTGGCGCTCGACCTGCCGTCGATCACCCGCGCCATTCTGGCCGAGGTTGCGGCGCGCGACAGCGCGACGGATCGGCCGATCCCGTTCCACCGTTTCGAGCGCGGGCGGCATCGGCTGCTGGTGGTTTGAGCCGGGCATACAGCAGAACGCCCGCCGGACAGGGTCCGGCGGGCGCTGCGATGGTCAGGCCTTTGAAAATCAGGCGGCGATGGCGGCCTTGCGGCGACGGGCAGCCATGCCGACCAGACCGAAGCCGGTGATCAGCTGCAGCCAGATGGCCGGTTCCGGAACGTTCGGGATCGGGGCGGGATCCGACGAGAACTGACCGCTGGCGACAGCGCGGAAGGTACGCAACGCGCGGGTCGGCGTGGCATTGGTCGGCAGGGCGTTCAGGGCCGGGGCGATCTGGCTGAGCGACATCGCGAAGTCATAATTCGAACCGGGGACGAAGGTCAGGAAGTCCGACGTGTACGAGATCGACGAGGTCGGGGTCGAACCGTTGAAGCCAGCCGCGGTGCCGTTGCGGTTGCCCGAGATGGTCGAGTTGGTGAAGGTGCCGGAGAGCAGGTTCGAACCAGCGGCCCAGGTGGTGGCGCCGACGGTGATCGCCGAGGTGCTGATGAACGAGAAGCTGCCGGCGACGTTGCTCTGGGTGATCGTCGCGCCGTTGACGGTGGCGGCGGTGTTGATGACGGTGCCATTCAGCGTCCAGCTGGCGGTGACCGCGCCGATGTTGCTGAAGGCGCTCTGCAGGAAGGTGAAGCTGACGTGACGGGCAGCGGCGGTCGTGCCGCTGCTGGTGGCCGTGGTGTAGAACACCGCGTTCCGGTTGCTGCCGGCATTCACGAAGCGGACGTTGGCGCCGCCAGGGCCGGGGCCGAACGAAGCGAAAGTGGTGACGACGGCGGCGGCCGGCGTAGCGATGACGGCGGCGATGGCAACGGCGGCGAGGCCGGCGGCACGGGCAAGGCGGGACATTTCATTCTCCTGGGCGCAGATGGGCTACCGCCGTCGCCGATCCCGGTTGCCCGGGGCCATTGCGGCTCCCATCTCCAGCAGCAAGGAACGTGCCAGATTGCCAAGTATTTGATTTTGCTGAATCGGCCGATCGATCACCAGGATCGATGCTGGAACTTTGTCAGGCTTTGGTGGCCAGGCCGCCGCGTCCGCCCTGTCCGTTCGGGCAGGGGCTGACGTATACCCACCCTGGCTGATTTCGACGCGAGCCGCCGCTGAAGCCGATCTTCGCCAGACAGCATTGCGCCCGCCAGGCTGGGCCTGGCGGGCGCTTTGCAGTGCAAGCCACCGCGCCGCAGGCGCGGTGAAAAGCGACTTAGGCGGCGACCGTGGTCTTGCGACGACGGGCGGCCAGGCCGACCAGGCCGAAGCCGGTGATCAGCTGCAGCCAGATGGCCGGTTCCGGAACGTTCGGGATCGGCGCCGGATCCGACGAGAACTGGCCGGTGGCGACAGCGCGGAAGGTGCGCAGCGCGCGGGTCGGCGTGCCGTTGGTCGGCAGGGCGTTCAGGGTCGGGGCGATCTGGCTGAGCGACATCGCGAAGTCATAGTTCGAACCACCGACGAAGGTCAGGAAGTCCGAGGTGTACGAGATCGACGAGGTCGGGGTCGAACCGTTGAAACCAGCCGAGGTGCCGTTGCGGGTGCCCGAGATGGTCGAGTTGGTGAAGGTGCCCGAGAGCAGGTTCGAACCAGCGGCGAAGGTGACGGAGCCAACGGTGATGGCGCTCTGCGAGATGAACGAGAAGCTGCCAGCAACGTTGCTCTGGCGGATGTCGGCACCGTTGATGGTGGCGACGGTGTTGACGACGGTGCCGTTCAGCGTCCAGGTGGCATTGACGGCGCCAATGCTGTTGAACGCGTTCTGCAGGAAGGTGAAGCTGACGGTGCGGCCGGCGGCGACCGTCGTGTTGTTGGCGGCAGTGGTGAAGAACGTCGCGTTGCTGTTGCTGCCCGCGTTCACGAAGTAGACGTTGGCGCCGCCAGCGCCAGCGCTGAAGTTGGCGAAGGTGGTGACGACAGCCGACGCCGGGGCGGCGACGGCGAAGGTGGCGGCCAGTGCGATGGCGGCCGTGGTGAGAATACGCATTTCCCTGTCTCCGTTTTTTTGCCACCCGAAAGGATGGTTTCAGGTTTCAGCCTGGGCAACGCCCATAAGACGCTGCTCCCTCACCCCCATGCAAAGGCCGTGCCACCCGCCCGTTCGATCGTAACGTCCTGATTCCGCTACGATGGCGAATTGCTGGATTCTCGTCAGTGTAAAATCCACCGACAGTTTCGGCGGGCTTCAGCACCGCCCTCCGCGTGGCACCGATCCGGACCGCCGCCGCGGCATGCCGCTATTCCCCGGTATCGACCGGGCCGTCGATCTCACGCGGATGGAGGGCCGGCAATCACGATTGCCGCGCCGATCGGGCGCGGCGGGCGCCGCTTCAGCGCGGCTCGCCGGCCGGCGGCTCGGGCGGCGGTTCGGCCGCGGCACCGGCTTCTTCGGCCACCGCCGCGGCTTCGTCGACAGCGCTGGCGGCGGCGTCCCCGGCCTGGCTGATCAGATCACCGATCGCATCCATCGAAATGTCGGGCATGATGATTTCGGCCGTCGGCGCGTCGTCAAGGACGACGCCCTTGAGCAGCCCTTCCTGCTCCAGCGCCGCCAGCATGAAGCGGTGCCAGAGCTTGGCCGGCACGCTGCCGCCGACGACGGCGCCGTTCATCGGGCTGTTGTCGTCATTGCCGACCCAGACGCCGACGACCAGATCGCCGGCAAAGCCGATGAACAGCGCGTCGCGGTGGTTCTGGGTGGTGCCGGTCTTGCCATAGCTCGGGATCGGCAGCCGCGCTTCCAGCCCGGTGCCGTTGCGCACCGCGCTCTGCAACAGTTCGAGCATCGGCGCCCGCGCCGGCCAGGGCGTCAGCGCGCCGACGGTGTTGCGCACCGTCTTCAACAGGCCGGGCTGGCCGTGCCGCAGCCCGGTCGGCTCGACCGGCCGCACGCCGCTGGCGACCGCGGCATAGGCCGCCGTCATGTCGAGCAGCGTAACCGGCGAGGTGCCGAGCGCCATCGCCGGCCAGGTCGAGATCTTGCCGCCGATGCCGAGCCGCCGCGCCTGATCGATGACCTTCTGGGTACCGAGCTGCTGCGCCAGCCGCACCGCGGCGACGTTCGAGGAGGCGGCGAAGGCGGTGGCGAGGCTGGTCGGCCCGCGATAGCGATTGTCGTCGTTCTTCGGCTCATAATCGCCAATGACGATGGGCGAATCCTCGACGGTGTCGCCCGGCCGCATGCCCGATTCCAGCGCCGCCAGATAGACGAACAGCTTCCACGACGATCCCGGCTGGCGCTGCGCCTGCGTCGCCCGGTTGAACGAGGAGGCCTTGTAGTCGGTGCCGCCGACCATGGCGACGACGGTGCCGTCCATCCGCATGGCGACGAGCGCCGCCTGGCCGATATCGAGGCCGCGGCTGCGCGCCAGCGTGTCCTTCACCGCCGCTTCGGCGAGGTTCTGCAGCTTTCGATCGAGCGTGGTGGTAACAGTGATGTCGCCATAATCGGCATCGACGCTGTCGCGCGCCATCGGCAGCACCCAATCGGCGAAATAGCTGCCCGACGGCAGCTGGCGCCGCCCCGGCGTATAGCTGGCCGGCACGGTGCGCGCCGCCTGGACCCGGGTGATGACGCCGGTTTCGACCATCTGGTCCAGCACCACCCGCGCCCGCGCCCGGGCATCGTCGAGGTGGCGGCTCGGCGCCAGCCGGGAGGGCGCCTGCACCAGCCCGGCGAGCATCGCCGCTTCGCCCAGGCTCAGCGTTTCCGGCGTCTTGTCGAAATAGGTGCGGGCGGCGGCGCGGATGCCATAGGCGCCATCGCCGAAATAGACGCTGGACAGGTAACGCTGCAGGATCTCGTCCTTGGTCAGCCGGCTTTCCAGCCAGAAGGCGATGATGATTTCCTGCAGCTTGCGCTTGATGCTGCGCTCGGCGCTGAGGAAGCTGGTCTTGGCAAGCTGCTGGGTGATCGTCGATCCGCCCTGCTGCACGCCGCCGGCCTGGGCGTTGCGGAACATGGCGCGCACGATGCCGCGCGGATCGATGCCCCAATGTTCATAGAAGCGCCGGTCCTCGATGGCGATCAGCGCCTGCGGCACATGGGCCGGCAGCCGGGCGATCTCCACCGGCGCTTCCTTGTAATCGCCGCGCCGGGCGATCGGCTTGCCATCGCTGTCGGTCAGGATCAGGCTGGGGGTCTTCAGCGGTTCGAGCGCCCGGCCGAGCGGCGCCGTCAGCGTCAGCCAGGCGATCAGCGCGATGAAGATGCCGATAAGGACGGCGATGGTGCCGAACAGCCAGGGCCGCAGGCGCTGCCAGCGGCTGCGGGGCGGCGGCGGCACGTCATCGTCGAATGCCGCCCCGGCCCCGCTTGTCGCCATCACGCCCGCTCCCGCGTCGCACTGAATCGGATCGCCGTCTCGCGCTGGCTGACATAGTTCAGCTCCCAGGCGTCGCGCGCCATGAACACCGGCGCGCCATCGCGATCCTCGGCCATGGCGCCGCGATGTTCCTCGGCGAAGCGTTT
>JAIXZK010000404.1 GCA_027489695.1 Sphingomonadales bacterium | reverse complement strand
GGGCCGCACATCATGGGCGACATCGGGGATCTCGTCGTGCGGCGACAGCCAGAGCCGGCCGCCATCGGGCTTGAAGTAGAAGCGGCCGGCAGCGTCCATCACCACCGGCAGATCGGCGGCCGGCGCCGGATCGATCGACAGCACCGCCATGGTCCGGCGCAGCGGTTGCAGCCCGCGCGGGGCGGCACCGGCCAGCGCCGCCACCGCATCGGCCCAGGCACCGGCGGCGTTGACGATTGTGGTGGCGACAATCGCGCCAGCGCGGGTCGTGATCCGCCAGCCATCACCGGAGCGGGCCAGCGCCGTCACCTCGGCATCGGTGATCAGCGTCGGTTTCCAGCCATCGGCACCGCGCAGGAAGCCCTGGTGCAGCGCCGCGACATCGATGTCGTGGCAATCGGGCTCGGTGATCCCGCGCGTCCGCCATTCGGGGCGCAGCATCGGCCCCGCCACCGACGCCGCCAATGCCGCGGCATCGAGCCAGCGATACTCGACTCCGCCCTCATCGAACTCGGCCGCCAGCGCGTCGAGTGCTTCCGGCTGGTCGGGCGGCGCCAGGTGCAGCGAGGGCCGCAGGCTGAGCAGCGGCCGGTCGGTGAAGCCCGGCGGCGGCGCCATGAAAAAATCCCGCGACGCCCGGCTCAGGGGCACGATCGCCGGACCGCCATAGCTTTCGACCCAGAAGGCCGCCGAGCGGCCGGTGGTATGATAGCCGGGCTGGCTTTCCATCTCGAGCAGCGCGACGGCCAGCCGGCCGCCCGACAGGCGCCCGAGCCACCAGGCCAGGCTCGCCCCGGCGATGCCGGCCCCGATGATCGCGACGTCGAAGCGCATCAGCCCGCTCCCTGCAGAAACCCGATGATATCACCGAGCACGCGGGCGCGAATGGCGTCACTTTCGCGCAGCAGCTCATGCCCGGCGCCGGGAAACGTGACCAGCCGTGCCCCCGGCATCTGCGCGACCAGCCGCCGCGTCGCCGCGACATCGACGAGCGCGTCGCGTTCCGGGGTCAGCACCAGCAGCGGTGTCGTCACCCGTTCCGGCGCCAGCCGCGCCAGCGAGGCGAAGGCGGCATCGAGCCAGCCCCAGCTCGGCGCCCCCATGCCGACTTCGGGGCAGGCGGCGATCCACCAGGGCTCGTCCGGGTAGCGATCGGCGTCGCTGGTCAGCATCCGCTGCCGCGGCGATCCGGCGGCGGCCGGCACATAGGCACCGCCGCCCGGCACCCAGCGCCGGGCCCCGCCGGCGGCCGCCACCACGCGCGCCAGCCAGCGGGTGATGCGCGGCCCCAGCGGCGGCGCCATCAGCCCGAGCATCGGCGACAGCAGCACGGCGCGATCGAACTGGGCGCCACCCCCGCCGAGATGGCGCAGCAGCAGATGGCCGCCCATCGAATGCCCGATGGCGAACTGCCGCCCGGGCAAGCGCTCGCGCAGCCAGCCGGCGATCTCGCCGAGATCGGCAACCCAGGGCTCGAAACTGTCGCAATGGCCCTGCATCGGATCCGTGCCGAGCCGGCCGGAGAGGCCCTGGCCGCGCCAATCGAACGACGCGACGGCAAAGCCGGCATCGACGAGATCATGCAGCGCCTCGCAGTATTTTTCGACGAAATCGCCGCGTCCGCCCATCAGCAGCACCGTGCCGGCGCTACCGCCGGCGGGCGCCCAGATCGCGCCGCGCAGGCGCCAGCCGTCGCGCATCGTCAGCCAGACGCGCTCCCCGCCCGGCGGCAGGGCGCGGCGCCGCGCCAGCGCTTCGGTACCGGTCATGCCGGCTGCGCCGCGGCATCGGCAGCGGCGCCGGGTTCCGGCTCGCGGCCACGCAGGGGGCGGCCGGGCACCGCCAGCGTCACCAGCACCGCGACCAGCATCAGGCCGAGCGCCACCGGAAACAGATGCTCGATGGCGACAGCGAAACTGTCGATCAGCCCGGCGTGCGCGGCGGTCACGCCATCGGCGACCCCGCGCGTCCGCAGCGCCTGGGCCAGCGCGCCCGAATCCATCGCCAGCCGCTGCGCATCGGCAATGGCGACGGGATGGCCGGCATCGGCCAGCGCCGGCACCCGCCGCGCCAGTTCGCCCGAAAGCTGGAAGGTCATCAGCGCGCCGAACACCGCGATGCCGACCGTCGCGCCGATCTGCCGGCTGAACTGCGAGGTTGCGGTGGCGACCCCGACCCGGGCCTGACCAACGGCGCTCTGGATGGCCAGCGTGAACATCCCCTGCGCCGGGCCGATGCCGCAGCCGAGCCCGAACAAGGTCAGCGGCAACCCCCAGTCCGGCCAGTGCGGCCCCAACCGGGTCAGCACCGCCAGCGCCGCCAAGGTGACCATGCCGCCGGCGACCAGTACCGGCTTGGTGGCCAGCGTCCGCCGCGCCACCTGCCCCGCCGCAGTCGCGCCGAGCAGCACGCCGAACAGCAGCGGCAGCATGGCGATGCCGCTGGCGCTCGCCGACAGGCCGCGCACCGTCTGCAGATAGAGCGGCAGGAACATCGGCACGCCCATATAGGCAAGGTTGACCAGGAACAGCGCCGCATTGCCGCGCGCCACCACCGGATCGGCGAACAGATCGAGCGGCACCACGGCATCCGGATTGCCGCGCGACACCGCGAGGAACGCCGCCAGCCCGGCCGCGGCGACGACGAAGCCGATGATGACCCGCGGCTGGTTCCAGCCATCGGCACCGCCGCCCCAGCCCAGCGCCAGCAGCAGCGGCACGGTCGCCACGACGATCAACAGGCTGCCCAGCCAGTCGATCGGCGCCCGCCGCCCCGGCGGCACCGGCGCCAGCGCCCAGACGATGATCGCCAGCGCCAGCAGCCCGAGCGGCAGGTTGACGTAGAAGATGAAGCGCCAGCCCGAGACGACATGGCCGAACAGGCTTGTGGTGGCGGAATCGGTGAGGAAACCGCCGACGACCGGCCCGGCCAGGCCGGCGAGCCCGAACATGGCGCCGAACATCCCCGAATAGCGGCCGCGCTCGGCCGGCGGCACCAGATCGGCGACGGTGGCAAAGGCACCGGTGGTCAGCGCGCCGGCACCCAGGCCCTGGATGCCGCGGCACAGGATCAGCTGGTTCATGCCGTCGCCGATCAGCGGCAGGGTGCCGAATTCGCCGGCCAGCCCGCACAGCATCGATCCGGCAAGGAAGATGATGACCCCGCCGATCAGCACCGGCCGCCGGCCATGGATATCCCCCAGCTTGCCATAGATCGGCACGGTGACGGTGGAGGTGAGCAGATAGGCGGTGCCAACCCAGGCGATGCGATCGAGCCCGGCCAGCTCGGCAACGATGCGCGGCATGGCGGTGGCCACGATCGTCTGATCGAGCGCGCCGAGGAACAGCACGATCAGCACCGCGATGAAGGCCATGCGGCGTTCGGCGGGCGAATAGACGTGCGGTACGGGCGGCGAGAAGGTCGGCGGCGCGGTCATCCCCGCAGCCGATAGCCGCCCGCGCGGCGGCGGTCGACTCCGGTGGTGCCGCAGCGTGCCGGCATCCCGGCCCGATGCTTGCGCCGGCCCCGGGGGCACGGCAAGAGACGCGGGTCACGCCCCGTCGGGATCGGCTGGCGCCGCCGGGGGTTGACCATCGCAGTTGCAGACGGCCGGCGTGCGGCCACAGCGGAGTTTCCCGGCCATGTCCTTCACCCTCGATCCGGCCACCATCATCCTGGCCGTGGTGGCGCTCGTCCTCGGCCTGATCCTCGGCACGGCGCTGACCGGCGGCGCCCGTCGCCGCGCCGCGGTGCTGTCGGAACGGCTCGATGCGCTGGGCCGGGAGCGCGATACGCTGCTTGCCGATCGCGACCGGCTCGCCATCGAGATCAAGGCCCGCGAGGCGCAGATCCGCCCGCTCGCCGATGAAGTCGACAAGCTGCGCCGCGACTTCGCCCGCAGCCGCGCCGGCCAGGACAATGTGGTGGCGCCTGCCGGGCTGGCCGATGCCCGCGCCATCGATGCCAATGACCTGCGCCAGCTGAAGGGCGTCGGCCCGAAGTTCGCCGATCGCCTCGCCGCCGCCGGCATCACCCGCATCGACCAGATCGCCGGCTGGAGCCAGGCCGACATCGAAGTCATCGACAGCCAGATGGGCGATTTCCGCGGCCGCATCGCCGCCGATCGCCTGGTCGAACAGGCGCAACTGCTGACCGAAGGCCGGGTGACCGAATATGAAACCCGCTTCGGCAAGCTGGCTGGCTGAGCCGGGCGACGTGGCGCCCGTGGACCGCCATCGGCTGCCCGGCTGGGCAAAGCTCGCCACCGGGATCGCCGCCTCGGGCCTGGTGGCGATGGTCGCGCACCGCTGGCACGGCCAGGCGCTGTTCGCCGATCTCGGCCGGCCGGTCGCCGAGGCAATGCTGGCGCATGGCGTTCGCGACGGCAGCGTGCGCTGGACGACCGACAATGGCTGGACGTGGCGCATCGCGCGCCTTGCGGGCACCGCCGATGCCGCAACCCGCGCCGCGGTGCTGGCCGAGGTGCGCCGCACCCCCGGCATCCATGACGCCGTCTGGCAGGACCGCCGATGATCTGGCTGTTCGGCGAAATCTGGGCCTGGGTGCTGGCCGGCTTCGGCCTGGGGCTGCTCACCGGCCTGTGGATGAGGCGGCGTTGACGTCCAGTCACGCCGCGCCTAATTTTGCGGGACAGGTCAAGGGATCAACGGCGATGGCGACGAACCTTCTGGCGGGCCTCGACAACAACCTTGAGCTGTTGGCCGAACGCGCCCGCGAGGAGGCCGCCGCCGATCTTGCCGCTGGCCGAACGGTTGTTGCCTGGCGCGATGGCGCATTGGTTGCCGATACCGCCGACCCCGCCGGCAACATCGTGACGTCGCTGCTCCCGTCCGAAACTTGACCGGGCGCGAGCGGCGGGCTTCAAGGTCGCGCTGGTCTATGTCGCCGTCAAAGACCCGGCCATCAATATCAATCGCGTCGCCAACCGAGTCGCGAAAGGCGGTCACGACGTGCCCAAAGACCGGATCGTAGCGCGTTACCATCGCTCATTGGCGCTGTTGCCCCAGGCGCTGCTCCGCTGCGACGATGCCCGCATCTTCGACAACAGCGATTGGCAGAAGGGCTATCGCCTGCTTGCCGCGATGAATGAGCGTGGTCCGCTTCAGTGCTTCGCGGCCGCGGATGAGACCCCGTGGTTTGCAGGGCTCGTGCCGACACTGCGGGCCCATGGCCTGCTCGATCCGCTGCGCGGCACCGCCGCTGATTGACGTCAGCCAGCGCTACGGTTTCGCCGCCGCCAGCAGCGCCAGCGCTATGGCTTTGACGCCGCACGGAGCGCGGCCTGCGCCGCCGCCAGCCGGGCGATCGGCACACGATAGGGCGAGCAGCTGACATAATCGAGGCCGAGCCGGTCGCAGAAGGCGATGCTCGCCGGGTCGCCGCCATGCTCGCCGCAGATGCCGAGCTTGATGCCCGGACGCGCGGCGCGACCGCGCTCGGTGGCGATCTGGACGAGCTCACCGACGCCTTCCTCGTCGATCCCGACAAAGGGATCCCGCGGGTAGATTCCCTGTTCGACATAGACGCCGAGGAAGCGCGCGGCGTCGTCGCGGCTGATGCCGAGCGCGGTCTGCGTCAGGTCGTTGGTGCCGAAGCTGAAGAATTCGGCATGCGCCGCAATGTCCCCGGCGCGCAGCGCGGCGCGCGGCAGTTCGATCATCGTGCCGACCAGATAATCGAGCCGGTGGCCGGTTTCCGCGAACACCGCCTCGGCCTCCGCATCGATCACCGCCTTGGTGATCTCCAGCTCGCGCGCCGTCGCCACCAGCGGCACCATCACTTCGGGCACCACCGCCTCGCCGGTTTCCTTCGCCACCGCCACCGCTGCTTCGAAGATGGCACGCGCCTGCATGGCGTAGATTTCGGGATAGGTGATGCCGAGCCGGCAACCGCGATGGCCGAGCATCGGGTTGAATTCGTGCAGTTCGGCGATGCGGCGGCGCACCGTCGTCACCGCCAGCCCCGTGGCGGCGGCGACATCGCCATAGCCCGCCTCGTCGTGCGGCAGGAATTCGTGCAGCGGCGGATCGAGCAGCCGGATGGTGACCGGCAGGCCCGCCATCTCGCGGAAGATGCTGGCGAAATCGGCGCGCTGTTCGGGCAGCAGCTCGGCGAGCGCGCTCTCGCGGCCGGCGCCATCCTCGGCCAGGATCATGCGGCGGACGGAAGTGATGCGGCCGGGTTCGAAGAACATGTGCTCGGTGCGGCACAGGCCGATGCCTTCCGCGCCGAACTGCCGCGCGGTGCGGCAATCGGCGGGCGTTTCGGCGTTGGTGCGCACCTTCAGCCGGCGGTGGCGATCGGCCCAGATCATCAGCTTGCCGAAATCGCCGGCGAGTTCCGGCTCGACGGTGGCGACTTCGCCGAGCATCACTTCGCCCGTCGAACCATCGAGGGTGATGCGCTCGCCCTCGGCGATCTGGCGGCCGGAGACGGTCAGGGTGCGGCCGACGAGATCGATGTTGAGCCCGCCCGCGCCTGAAACGCAGGGGCGGCCCATGCCGCGCGCGACAACGGCGGCGTGGCTGGTCATGCCGCCGCGCGCCGTCAGGATGCCGCGCGCCGCGTGCATGCCGTGGATATCCTCGGGGCTGGTTTCGACACGCACCAGGATCACCGCATCGCCGCGCTTGGCGCGGACTTCGGCTTCGTCGCTGTCGAACACCACCGCGCCAGAGGCAGCGCCCGGTGAAGCCGGCAGGCCGCGGGCGATCACGTCGCGCACGGCGGCCGGATCGAGCGTCGGGTGCAGCAGCTGGTCGAGCGCGCCGGCTTCGACGCGGGCGACGGCTTCGGCCTCGGTAATCAGCCCTTCTTCGACCATGTCGACGGCGATCTTCAGCGCTGCCTTGGCAGTACGCTTGCCGGCGCGGGTCTGCAGCATCCACAACCGCGAATCTTCCACGGTGAATTCGATGTCCTGCATGTCGCGGTAATGGCGTTCGAGCAGGGCGAAAACGTC
>JAIXZK010000215.1 GCA_027489695.1 Sphingomonadales bacterium | reverse complement strand
CACGACACGCCGCGACGGCGATAGTCCGACACCAGCGCGACGCTGCCGGCGACGCGGAAGGCCGGCGCGCGGTCGCCCGTCTCCTGCGCCGCGGCCGGTGCGGCGAGCGTGGCGAACATGGCGGCGGCGAAAGCATATCGGGGTCTTGTCGGGTCACAATCCCGCTCATGCCGAGCGAAGTCGAGGCACGCCCTGACGCTCGGGGCGTGCCTCGACTTCGCTCGGCAGGAGCGGGACGGTGATTCAATACGACCCCGATACCCTAGTCCGCCAGATGCACCGCCGGGCCGGGGGCCTTGGTCGGGCGCAGCAGCAGCAGCAGCGGCAGCGCCGCGATGCTGACCCAGAACAGCATGCGGAACACGTCGATATAGGCGATCATCGCCGCCTGTTGCGTTACCGCGGCGTTGAGCGCCGCCATCACCGCATCGAGCCCGGCGGCCTGCGCCATCGCGCCATCGGCCCAGGGCACCGTCCATGGCGTCAGCTGCGAACCGAGATCGGCATGCGCCACCTGCGTCTGCCGCCCCAAGGTCGTCACGGCGAGGCTGATGCCGACCGAGCCGCCGAGGTTGCGCAGCAGCATGTAGAAGCCCGAGGCATCGGTGCGCAGCGCCGGCGCCAGGGTCGAAAAGGCGATGGTGTTCAACGGCACGAACACCATGCCGAGCCCGACGCCCTGCGCCACCCCGGCGATGATGAACAGTTTCTCGTCCATCTGCGGCGACATCAGGCTCAAGAGATACATCGCCCCGCCGGCAAGCAGCAGGCCTGCCGCGATCAGCAGGCGGGAATCGATCTTGCCGATCGCCTGGCCGGTGAACATCATCGCCAGCATCATGCCGACCCCGCGCGGAATCTGCAGGAACCCGGCGGTGATCACCGGATAACCGAACAGATTCTGCTGCAGCGGCGGTAGCAGCGCCGTCGTTGCCACCAGCAGCACGCCCAGGATGGTGATGAACAGGAAGCCGGTCATCACATTGCGATCGGTCAGCAGCCGCCGATCGACCAGCGCGTCCTTGCCCAGCGCGACATGCACGCCGAACGCCCAGAGCCCGGCCACGGCAATCGCCGCTTCGATCCTGACTTCCCAGCTTTCGAACCAGTCGAGCTGCTCGCCGCGGTCGAGGCAGAGCTGCAGCGCCGCCACGCCCAGCGCCAGCAGCGCGAAGCCGGTGACATCGAAGCGCCGCGTTTCCTCGCGCCCCTTGGGCAGGATCGACGCGGCGAGGAAGAAGGTCAGCACGCCGAACGGCAGGTTGATCAGGAACACCCAGCGCCAGTCGTAATTGTCGGTCAGCCAGGCGCCGACCACCGGGCCGAGGATCGGCCCGACCATTATGCCGACGCCCCACCAGCTCATCGCCTTGCCATGTTTCTCGCGCGGCCAGACATCGAGGACATAGGCCTGGCCAAGCGGCGACAAGGTCGCCCCCGTCGCCCCCTGGATCATCCGGAAGAACACCATCTGGTCGAGCGATTGCGCGAGGCCGCACGCCACCGACGCGCCGGTGAAGCCGACCACCGACCAGAGGAACAATTCCCGCCGGCCGATCTTGCCGGCCAGCCAGCCGGTCAGCGGCGTCGCCACGGCGGTCGCGACGATATAGCTGGTCAGCACCCAGGTCACGGTATCGGCGGCAGCGCCCAGCGACGGCTGCATGTGCGGCAGCGCGACATTGGCGATGGTCGAATCAAGAATGGTCATGAAGCTGCCGAGCATGACGACAGCCGTGATGATGAAGGGATTGGGGGCAGGGGCCTCGGCCGCGGTGGTCATTCAGTCACCACATGCCCCCCTCTCCCGCTTGCGGGAGAGGCGACTCGCCCTCTTGGGCGAGCGGGTGAGGGTGTACTTTTGTGCCGCGAGCCGGGATCACCCTCACCCGGCGCGCTGGTGCGCGTCTCGCCTCTCCCGCAAGCGGGAGAGGGGGCGAAACGACCGCAAAGGTCACTGCTCCGTCTCGACCGTCACCGTCGCCGACAGCCCGGCGATCAGCGGCACCCCCGTTTCGGCCGGCAGGGCGATGCGGACCGGCACGCGCTGCACGACCTTCACCCAATTGCCGGTGGCATTCTGCGCCGGCAGCACGGAAAGCTCGCTGCCCGTCGCCGAACCGATGCTTTCGACCCGGCCGATGATCGGCCGCGACGGCCAGGCATCGAGCCGGATGGTGGCCTTCTGCCCGACGCGCATCTTTTCAAGGTCGGTTTCCTTGAAATTGGCTTCGACCCAGCGCCGGTTCGACAGCGCCAGCGCCATGGTCGGAACGCCGGTCAGGATCACCTGGCCGGGCAGGATCTTGTCGGTCTGCATGGCGATGCCATCATGGGCGGCGCGGATCGTGGTGCGGGAAAGCTCGAACGCCGCCTTGTCGCGCGCCGCTTCGGCGGCCAGCACCAGCGGATGGGTGCCGCGGCCGGCGGCATTGGCGGCGGTCCGCGCCTGATCGGCATCGGCGACGGCCGAATCATATTCGGCCTGCGCCTTTTGCAGCGCGAATTCGGCCGCCTGCAGCCGGGCGCGCGTCGCGAAACCATCGGCGAGCAGCTTCTGCTGCCGCTCCAGTTCCTGGCGCGCGAAGGCAACGGCGTCGCGCTTGCCGGCGACATCGGCATTGGCGCCGGTGGTGCCGGAGCGCAGTTCGGCGACCTGCAGCCGCGCCGCGGCAAGATCGGCCTCGGCGCGGGCCAGCGCGATCTCGAAGGGGCGCGGGCCGATGCGGATCAGCACGTCGCCGCGCTTCACCGCCTGGCCCTCGTGCGGCAGCACGGCGAGCACCCGGCCGGTGACATCGGCGCTGATCGCCAGCCGGTCCTGCTGGACATAGGCATTGTCGGTGGCGACGGAATGGCCCGATTGCAGCCACAGCCAGACGCCGCCGGCAACCAGCAGCAGCGGCAGCGACAGCATCAGCACGGGGCGCAGCCAGCGGCGGCGCGGACGGGTCATGGCATCACGTTCAACAACAGCGTGCATCAACGCGCCCTCGCCGCGGGCACCGGCGTCGCAGACGGCTCGTCGCGGCGCTGGGCGTTGGCGCGGATGCGGGTCAGCATCACCGCCAGCTGCTCCTGCTCGGCGGCCGAAATGCCGGTCAGCACATCGTCCATCACCCCGGCGGCGACGACGCGCAGCTCTTCCAGCACCGGATGGGCGCGCGGCGTCAGGTGCAGCCGCCAGGCGCGGCGATCGGCCGGATCGGCGCGCCGCTCGACAAGTCCGGCTTCTTCCAGCCGATCGACCATGCGGCCGACGGTGATGGTCTCGACATCCAGCGCCTCGGCCAGCCCGGCCTGGTTGGTACCCTCGTTGCGGGAGAGCGCGAACAGCACCTGCCATTGCGCACGGCTCACCCCGATGCCGCGCGCGCGCGCGTCGAATTTGCGCCGCATGAGGCGGGCGCTGTCGCCGATCAGGAAGGCAAGGCTCTCGGTCACGCCATGCTTATAACAAGCGTGCTTATCATGTGCCAGTGGCACGTGACCGATGCCGGCTGCGGCGCGGCGCCTCAGGCGGGCAGGGGGAGAAGGCCGTCAATGCGCATCGGCACCGATGCCAGCTATCATGCGGTGGGGGCAGCGCGGCGGCCGCCCCCGTCATTGTCATGCGACGGCGGTGGCCGCGCGGCGACGGCGCATCGCGGCACCGGTCAGGCCGAAGCCGGCGATCAGCAGCGCCCAGCTGCCGGGTTCGGGCACGCCCGGCCCCGGCGGTGACGGCGCGACATTGAACGAGATGCCATCCAGGCCGAAGACATCGAGGCTCTGGTTGCGGGTCCGGGTAAACTGAACCTTCGCGACCGGAGCGTCGAACACTGCGCCCCAATACATGATGCCGCCATTGGCATTGACCGGCATGTAATAGCGGTTCTCTTCCACCAGCGGCGATGCATTGTCGAAGAGCAGGAAAAAGGCGCTGCCGGCGCTCACGTCCAGCCCGGTTGTGTAGAGGCCGAAGCTGTAGGTCGGCACATCGAAGGTGAACACGGTGTCGTAGATGGGGATGCCCAGCCACTTGCCCTGATCATTCGGACCTTCGGTGGTGCTGAACGGATTGCTGGGGTTGCCATTGGCGTTTTCGTTGCGGATGCCTTGCACTGTGTTTTGCGGGTCATAGGAACCGACGCTCAGATCCACCTGCAAGCCGCCGGTGATATGATAGGACTGCAGATTGCCGAGCGGCTCATCGTCGAGATAATTGGTGAACACCGGGCCCTTGGCGGCGGCGGCGACAAGAAACGCCGCCTGGGCGATCGACGAATTGGTGGTGCTGCCACCGGGCACGGCGCCTTCATCGACCCCGCTGAAAATCTGTGTCGCGGCGCTGGCGCCT
>JAIXZK010000295.1 GCA_027489695.1 Sphingomonadales bacterium | reverse complement strand
GTCCACAACGGCCTTGCCCATCGGCGCGAAGACGCCGCCGGTGATGGCGAGGGGATCGCCGAAGATCGCTTCGGCGTGGGCAGGCGGCAGCCAGGCCGAGACCAACGCGGTGGTGGCGCCGATCATCAGGCACCAGCCGGTGGCGCCATCGGCGGCGGCGATTTCCTCGAGCACCGCAAAGGCTTCGCCGGGGCTGGCTTCGGCGCCGCCGAGGTCGCGGGGGACGAGCAGGCGGAACAGCCCGGCCGCGGCCATTTGCGCGGCGAGATCGGCGGGCAGGCGGCGCTGCGCCTCGGTATCGGCGGCACGCGCGGCGATGACCGGCGCGAGGTCGCGGGCGGCGGCGAGGGGAGTCATGGCTCCATCCCTCCCCCCTGCGGGGAGGGCGACTCGCGTCCTTCCGCGAGCGGGGTGGGGGTGGATCGTGCCTTCGGGCCGAAGTTTCGGAACGTGGCGAGGTCCTGCCCACCCCCGACCCCTCCCGCATGCGGGAGGGGAGAAGTAAGATCGGGCGCCATCACAATTTCCACAGCCCCGCCAGATTGTTGCGCTGCATGTCGCTCGATCCGCCGACAATCGGCATGCCGAGCAGGTCGCGGACATGGCGTTCCATGTCGAAGGCATCGGAGAGCCCATAGGCGCCCATCACCTGCTGGCAGATCAGCGCGATCTCGACCCCGGTATCGGCGACGAACAGCTTGGCCATCGAGGTTTCCGCCGAACACGGCCGGCCTTCATTCGCCAGCCAGGCCGCATGATAGAGCATGTGGCGACAGGCGGTCAGCTTGGTGCGCGCCGTCACCAATTTGTGGCGGATCGCCTGATGCTCGGCGATCGGCTTGCCGAACTGCACCCGCGACCTTGCATAGGCCCAGGCCTCGTCGACGGCGGCGCGGGCGATGCCGAAGGCTACCGCGGTGATCTCCAGCTTTTCGACATCGAGTGCCCGGCCGGCGAGGATCTTCCAGCCCTGATTCCACATCGCCTCGCCGCCGACGATGTTTGCCGCCGGCACCCGCACGCTGTCGAAATAAACGTCCTGGCTCGCCATGTAGCGCAAATTGCTGTGCTGGATCGGCTGCATCGAAATGCCCGGCGTATCGCGCGGCACCAGCACGAAACTCAGGTTGCGATAGCGGTCCTCGGCCGGCCCGGAGCGGACCAGCGTGTAGAGCATGTCGGCCCAATCGGCCCCCGAGCACCAACGCTTGGCGCCGTCGATCACCACCTCGTCGCCCTCCAGTCGGGCGCGGGTGGTGACGCTGGCCAGATCGCCGCCGACATCGGGTTCGGACAGGCCATAGGCGAAGAACAGTTCGCCCCGTGCCAGCCGCGGCAGATATTCGGCCTTCTGCGCTTCGGAGCCATTCTCGGACAGGTTCAGCCCGCCGTAGAATGCGGTGTGGATGTACGGCCCGGCCAGCGCCGGCCCGGCCTGCGCCAGTTCCTCGATGACGGCGATGGCGGCGACGATATCCTGGCCGGCGCCGCCCCAGGCCTCGGGCACGGTCAGCGCGGTCAGGCCGAGCTTGTTGAATTCGGCATAGACGTCGCGCGGCCAGCGATGCTCGCGGTCCCAGGCGATGCGCGCCTCGCGCGGCGCATGATCGGCGACGAAGCGCGCGACGCTGCGGCGCAGTTCGGTGACATGGGCAGGTTCGTCGCTGAAGCTGGTCAGGGTCATGCGGGGTCCGATTGGCAGGAAAGGGCGGCTAGGGGCTTGTCGTTCCCAGGCTGTCGAAGATCGCCTGCAACTCGCCCCGCGAGCGCGGCGTCTGCAGCGCCAGCATCAGCAGGATGCGGGCCTTTGCCGGCGTCAGCTCGCGTCCGGCGATCGTGCCGAGCGCGTCTTCGCCCCCGACGCCGGCCACCGCATCATCACGCCAGATGTCGCCAATGCCCTGCCGCGGCGTGCGGACGACCGGAATGCCGCGCGCGGTCAATTCCTTCACCGCCTCGCCGGCATTCCTCGAGAAATTGCCGGCCCCGACACCGGCGATGATCACGCCCCTGGCGCCCTGCGCCGCCGCCCGCACATCATCGCCGCGCAACCCGGCATAGGCATGGACAATGGCCACCTTGGGCAGCGCCGCCGATTCCAGATTGAAGGCCGGGGCGCGCGGCGTGGCGGCCGAATAGAACACCGGCACCGGCGTCAGCACATGGCCGATCGGCCCGCGCGCCGGTGCCGCGAACGCCTGCATCGCATGAACATCCACCTTGGTGACGGACAGCGGCGCAAAGATCGTGTCGTTGATGACGACCATCGCGCCGCGTCCCCGCGCCGCCGGGGCGATGGCGACACGAACGGCATCGAGCATGTTCTGCGGTCCATCGGCCGCCACGGCTGTGGCCGGACGCATGGCGCCGACCACGACGACCGGCTTGCTTGCCGGGACCAGCAGGCTGAGGAAAAAGGCGGTTTCCTCCATCGTGTCGGTGCCATGGGTGATGACGATGCCGGATACGTCCGGGTCCGCGTCGGCGGCGAGCACGCGCGCCAGGAGTTTCCGCCAGATCGCCTCGTCGATATTGGCGCTGCCGACATTGGCGATCTGTTCGGCCGAGATCGACGCGATCGTCTCGACCCCGGGCAGGGACGCGATCAGCTCGGCAACGGTCAGGTTGCCGGAGCGATAGCTGGCACTGTTCGCCGTGCCGACGCCCGCGATGGTGCCCCCGGTGGCGAGGATGCGGACCTGTGCGAGCTTGCCGGCCGCCACCGGCTGCGCCTGCGCCGCCAGGAACGGCGTCAGGGCGAGAAGGCCAAGTCCAAGCAGCGCCGATCTGCCGCGCCTGTGGCCGGCCGATTGCCTTGCCATGCTCATTCCCCCGTCAACACCGGCTTCCGCTTCTCGCGGAAGGCCCGCACCGCTTCGGCGCGATCGGCGGTGAGGTTCGACAATGTTTCATAGCCGATCGAGGCATCCATCAGCTGCGCGGCGAGTGCCTTCAGTGGCTGGTTGGCGATGGTCTTGGTCCAGCGCACCGCCCAGCGCGGGTTGCCCATCAGCTTGGCGATGATCTCGTCGACCTTGGCATCGAGTTCGGCGGTCGGCACGGCATGGTTGATCAGGCCCATGCGCGCGGCTTCCGGCGCCTTGATCAGGTCGCCGGTCATCAGGAATTCCTTGGCGCGGGCATAGCCGATCAGTTGCGGCCAGATGACGGCGCCGCCATCGCCGGCGACCAGCCCGACCTTGACGTGCGGATCGCCGATCACGGCATTTTCATCGGCGATGATGATGTCGCAGAGCAGCGCGATGGTGGCGCCGAGGCCAGCGGCGGCGCCATTCATCCGGCACAGGATCGGCTTGTCGAGATCGAGGAGCGAGGTGACGATGCGCTTCGCCTCCCAGCCGATGTCGCGGAACCTGTGGGGGTGGGCGATCTGTTCCTCGAACCAGTCGAAATCGCCGCCGGCGCAAAAGGCGCGGCCGGCGCCGGTCAGCACGATGATGTCGCTGTCCGGATCGTGCTGCAGATCGGTGAACACCCGGCCCATTTCGGCATGCATCAGCGCATCGACACCGTTGACCGGATTGGGGCCGGTGATCGTCGCGGTGAGCACGCGGCTTCGCGCGCCTTCGCCGCGGCTGAAGCGGAAACGCTGATAGGCGGCGAAGTCGGGCACGGACGACATGGCAAATCTCTCCCCGCCGCCAGAGTGGCACCGGCGAGCGCGCACGGCAAACTGGCGGATTGAGGGGCGCCGTTGCCGGAGCCTGCGATGATTGCCGGCAACCGCCGGCTGTGCCATGGCCGCGCCGATGGCCGACGCCTCCCATCCGCCCATGCCCGCCGCGTCCTGGACCAGCGGCCGCATCGATGCGATCGCCGCGCGCTGGTGGCTGGCGCCGGCCGGCATGGCGGTGGCGCTGCTGCTGGCGCTGCTTTGGCTGCGCCAGGCGGACTATCTCTACACCGCGACGCTGCGCGTGTCGGCGGCGCCGGCAAGTGCCGGGGCACGGCCGACCCAGGCGCTGGGGCCGCTCGCCGCGCTCGCCGGGCTCGGCGGCAGCGGCGGCGACCAGGTGACGCCGTTCCGCTATTATCTCGATGGGCTTTATGCCCCCGAAGTCGCGGCGCGGCTGGCCCGCGATCGCGCGCTGATGCGCAAGATATTCCCGGCGGAATGGGACGGCGCGCGCTGGCGGCGGCCGGCGAGCCTGGCGGGCAGCCTGCGCCGCGGCCTGGGCGATGTGCTCGGCCTGCCCGATTTCGGCTGGAGCCCGCCCGATGCGCGGCGGCTGGCCGAGCACATCGCCGACCAGGTGGCGGTGCGGCAATCGGTGAAGACGCCGCTGGCGACCATCACCTACGCCCATCCTGATCCGGCCTTTGCCCGGGCGTTCCTCGATCGCCTCGATCGTACCGTCGATGGCTGGCTGCGCGAGCAGCAGCAGGCGCGGGCGCGTGCCAATATCGCCTATCTTTCCGGCCGGCTCGCGGCAGCGACGCTGGCGGAGCAGCGCGCGGCGCTGGTCGCGGCGCTGGCCGAGCAGGAGCGCCAGGCGATGTTCGCGGGCGCCGGCACCGCCTATGCCGCCGATCGCTTCGACGACATCACCGCTTCGCCCGAACCGACGCGGCCGCGGCCGGTGCCATTGCTGGCGGGCGCCGCGGTAGCCGGGCTGCTGCTCGGCGTGCTTGCGGCACTCGGCCTCGGGGCGCGGCGCCGCCGGTGATGGCAAGCGGAGGCGGGCGGCGTCGGCCGCTTGCGGCGCGGATTCGGGCCCTGGCGGCGGAAACGCGGGCGCGGGTCGCGCGGCGCCCGCTGCTGGCGCGCCTCGCCGGCAATGCCGCCTGGCTGGTGGGGGACAAGCTGCTGCGCATGGGCGCCGGCGTCGCCATCGGCGCCTGGGTGGCGCGCTACCTTGGCCCGGCACAGTTCGGCGCGCTCAGCTATGCAATGGCTCTGGTCGCGCTGCTGACCGGCATTGCCACCATGGGGCTGCCGGAGATCCTGCTCCGCGACCTCGTCCGCCATCCCGAGCAGCGGCGCAGCCTGATGGCGAGTGCCTTGCTGCTGCGGCTGGGTGGCGGGCTGGCGGTGATCGCGATCAGCCTCATCGCCATGGCGGTGTTGCGACCGGGCGATGGTGATGGCCTGTTGCTGGTGCTGATCGTCGCCATCGGGCCGCTGGCGCTGGCCTTTGATGTCGTCGATGTCGGCTTCCAGGCGCAGACGCGGGTGCGCACCATCATCCTGCTGCGCAACGCGGCGTTCGTGGCGACGGCGCTGCTGCGGATATTGGCGATCCTCTCGGGGGCGGCGCTGCCGCTGTTCGCGGCGCTGACCAGCCTGGAATTCGTGATCGCCGCGGTATTGATGATGCAGGCGGCGCGGCGGCAGGGCCTTGCTTTCGGCCTTGTCGATGTCAGCACCGCGATGATGCGGCGGCTGCTGGCCGAATCCTGGCCGCTGCTGCTGCGCGCTGTCGCTGTCGGCATCTATTTCCGCGTCGATCAGGTACTGGTCGGGCAATTGCTCGGCGACGAGGCGGTCGGCCGCTATGCCGTGGCGGTGCGCCTGTCGGAGGTGTGGAATTTGATCCCGGTGGCGATCATGGCGGCGGTGGCGCCGTCGCTGGTCGCCAGCCAGTCGGTATCGCGCGAAACCTATGAAACGCAGCTGGTGCGGCTGATGCGGCTGCTCGGCTGGGGCTCGGCCGGCTTCGCCGTGCTGATCGGGCTGGCGGCGCCGTTCATCATCGGGCTGTTGTTCGGCCCGGCCTATGCCGGCGCGGTGCCGGTGCTGGCGCTGCACGCCTGGGCGGCGGTGGCGGTGGCGCTGGGC
>JAIXZK010000004.1 GCA_027489695.1 Sphingomonadales bacterium | reverse complement strand
GGCGACGATGGCCGGTTCCGCACCGACATGGTGGCGAGCAGCTTCGGCATGCTGCGCGGCCGCGTACAGGCGCAGCTGCGCGCCGAAATCACCGCCCAGTTCGAAGCCTTTGCCGCGACCGGCCTGAAGCTCGATCACGCCAATGCCCACAAGCATTTCCACCTGCATCCGGTGATCGGCGGGCTGATGACCGAAATCGGCAAGCGCTTCGGATTGAAGGCAATCCGCGCCCCCGTCGAGCCGGCCGCCATCCTGCGCCGCGTCGAGCCGGTCGCGTCGGGCACGGCGGTCCGCGTCGCCGGCTGGTGGGCGCGGCGGGCACGGGCGCGCTTTGCCGCCGCCGGATTGGCCGTTCCCGACAGCGTCTTCGGGCTGCGCTGGTCGGGCGCGATGACGACGACACGGTTGGCGCGGCTGGTGGCGGTGCTGCCGCCCGGCTTCCACGAAATCTACGCCCACCCCGCCACCGACGACCATTACCCCGGCCATGCCCCCGGCTATCGTTACCGCGACGAGCTGGCAGCGCTGTGCGACCCCTCCGTACGCGCGGCGGCGGTGGCGCGCGGTGCCCGGCTCGGCAGCTTCGCGGGGCTGGCGTGAGGATCGCGGCGACGGGAAGGGCCACCGGCGGCTGGGGCCTGAGGCCCCAGACCCCAATGTGTGGGTCGTCGCTGTCACGGACAGTTTCGGGACTGCGCGGAAAAACAATTGGGGGTCTGGGGCCTCAGGCCCCAGCCGCCGGAGGCAAAGTGGCTTCCGCATGAGCATTGTCGCCGGCCTCGTTACGCTCATCGCGCTCGGCGGCATTGCCTATCAGCTCGCCGCCGGCATTCTCGCCGGGCGGGCGTTGCGCGCGCCGGCCCCGCCAATGCCGCCAGTGCCGCTGCCGCCGGTCGTTATCCTGCGGCCGCTGCACGGGGACGAGCCGCGCCTTGCCCAGGACCTTGCCGCCAGCCTGGCGCAGGACTGGCCGGGGCCGGTGCACCTCGTCTGCGGTGTGCAGCGCCGCGACGATCCGGCGATCGCGGTGGTGGAGGCTCTTGCTGCCCGCCATCCGGGCCGGGTGACGCTGGTCATCGATTCGACCGTCCACGGCGCCAACGCCAAGATTTCCAATCTGATCAACATGCTGGCCGGCGCCGGCGGCATCGATCCCGCCAGCGCCTATGTTCTTGCCGATAGCGACATCGGCGTCGGGCCCGACTGGCTGTCGCGGGTGATGGCAGCGCTGGCGACGCCCGGCACCGGCGCCGTCACCTGCCTTTACCATGGCCGTGCCGATGGCGGCCCGGCGACGCGGCTGGGGGCCATGGGCATCAGCTGGGGCTTCCTGCCATCGGTCGCGGTCGGGCTGGCGCTCGGCCTTGCCAAGCCGTGCATGGGCTCGACGATCGCGCTGAAGGGCGAAACGCTGGCGGCGATCGGCGGCTTTGCGGCGTTCGCCAATGTGCTCGCCGATGATCATGCCATCGGCATGGCGGTGCGCGCCCGCGGGCTGGCGGTGGCCGTGCCGGGCTTCAGCGTCGCCCATGGCTGCAACGAAGCCGGCTTCGGCGGCCTGATCGCGCATGAGTTGCGCTGGAACCTCACGCTGCGCCGCCTCGATCCCGCCGGTTTCGCCGGCTTCGGGATGGTCAACCCGCTGCCCTTCGCACTGCTGGCGGCGCTGCTGCTGCCGGCGGCGGCCGGGGCCGGGCTGATCGTCGCCGCCCTTGCGGCGCGGTGGTTCGTGGCGCTGCGGGTCACCGCGGCGACCGCTGCCAAGGCCGGGCCGCTGCTCTGGCTGCCGGCGCGCGACCTGCTCAGCCTGGTGCTGCTGGTGGCGAGCTTCACCGTCCGCAGCGCCGCCTGGCGCGGTACCCGGCTGGCGGTGGCCCGCGATGGCAGCATCGCGGCGGCGGAGTGAGGGTGAGGCTTCGTTTCTTGAGCGTTTCCGCATGAGCCGCGTCGGCCTCGCCGTCATCCTCGCCACCGTTGTCGGCCTCGCAATCACGTTGTGGCTGCTGGCGGAAGTCGGCTTTGCCCAGGTGTTCGGCATCATCGGCCGGGTCGGGTTGCCGGGGTTCCTTGCCTATGTCGGGCTGACGGTGCTGATCCTGGTCGTGCTCGGCGCCGCGCATGCGGTGGTCGCCGGGCGCGCCGGGCAATTGCCTTTGTTCTTCTGGAGCCGGACAACGCGCGAGGCGGCGACCGATGTGCTGCCCTTCGCCCAGGCCGGCGGCATATTGGTCGGCGCGCGCAGCCTGATCGCCCGCGGCGTGCCGGCGCGGCTGACCTGGGCCAGCCTGGTTGCCGACCAGACCAGCGAACTGGCGGCACAACTTGTCTATACGCTCTATGGCGTCGCCGCGCTGTTCCTGGTGCTGCAGGGGCGCGCCGATGGCGGCGAGCTGGCGCGGCTGGCGCTGCTCGGGCTGGGCGCCAGCGTCGCCGTCATCCTGTTGTTCGTGCTGGCGCAGCGGCCGATGCTGGCGCTGGCCGGGCGCATTGCCGGCACCATTTTGCCCGGCAGCGCTGAAGCCTTTGCCGAAGTCGAGGCCGATCTGGCGACGCTCTATCGCCGGCGCGGCGCGCTGGTGGCGAGCTTCCTCCTGCATCTGCTCGCCTGGGTGGCCTCGGGCGCGGGTGCCTGGTTCGGGTTGCAATTGCTCGGGGTTGGCGTGTCGCTCGGCAATGTCATCATCGTTGAAAGCCTGATCTTCACGCTGCGCACCGCGGCCTTTCTGGTGCCGGGCGCGATCGGCTTGCAGGAGGGTGCCTATCTGCTGCTGGCGCCGCTGTTCGGGCTCAGTCCGGAAGCGGCGCTGGCGCTGTCGCTGCTCAAGCGGGCGCGCGATCTGGCGCTGGGCGTGCCGGTGATGCTGGCCTGGCAGCTGGGCGAGGGTCGCCGCGCCGCCGTGCGCGATTGACGGTTGAGATTACGCGTCTGTAATGAGCGAGCGCTTGGCCGGCGTTTCGGCATGGCCGCAAGAAATCCCTTGCCGGGCGCAACAAGCGGGAACAACGCGGCGACGGCTTGCGACGAAGCGGCCGCCGCTGGTCTGGCGCCGGGTGATGCAGCGCGGTAACAAGCGCCGGAAACCGTTCGATGCAGCGGGAAATCCGGTGTCGGAGACTGCAACGACGCTGAAAATCAGATAGATGTGGACGGATATGGTGCGGGATGGGACCAGCATGAAGCTATCAGGCGACGGAACGATCGTGCTCGATCGGCCGGCAAGCGACGCGTCGGTCGGGGCCTCGGTGCCGGCGCCGGCGACGCTGCGCATCCTGTTGGCGCAGCCGCGCGGCTTCTGCGCCGGCGTTGTGCGGGCCATCGATACCGTCGAGGGCGCGCTGAAGAAGTTCGGCGCGCCGGTCTATGTGCGGCATGAAATCGTCCACAACGCCCATGTCGTCGCCGATCTGCGCGCCAAGGGGGCGCTATTCGTCGAGGAGCTTTCGGAGATTCCCGATGGCGCGGTGACGGTGTTTTCGGCGCATGGCGTCGCCCGCCAGGTCGTCGCCGAGGCCAAGGCGCGCGCGCTGCCGGTGCTCGATGCGACCTGCCCGCTGGTTTCGAAGGTCCATGTCCAGGTGCGCCGCTATGCCGGCACCGGGCGCGAGGTCGTGCTGATCGGCCATGCCGGCCATGTCGAGGTGATCGGCACCATGGGCCAGGTCGACGCCCATGTGCATCTGGTGGCGCAGGAAGCCGATGTCGCGGCGCTGCCCTTCCCGCCGGAAACGCCGGTCGCCTATGTGACGCAGACGACGCTGAGCATCGACGACACCCGCGGCATCATCGCGGCGATGAAGGCGCGCTTCCCCGACATCGTCGGGCCGGAGACCAACGACATCTGCTATGCGACGCAGAACCGACAGGTCGCGGTGCGGGCGTTGTGCGCGGAGGCTGATCTGCTGCTGGTCGTCGGCGCCGCCAATTCGTCGAACAGCAACCGGCTGGTCGAGATCGGCGCTGACGCCGGCATCCCCTCCTCTCTCGTCGCCGATGGCGATGCCGTCGATCCGGCCTGGCT
>JAIXZK010000294.1 GCA_027489695.1 Sphingomonadales bacterium | reverse complement strand
TGGTGCCCGCGAAGATCACGCAGGTCTGCTCTTCGAAGCCCAGCGGCGAGAACTGCGCCTGCTTGAGCAGCTCGGTCAGGCGCGCACCGCGGTTGAGAAGCCGCTGGGTCGAAGCGTCGAGGTCCGAGCCGAACTGCGCGAAGGCTGCCATCTCGCGATACTGGGCGAGCTCGAGCTTGATCGAGCCGGCGACCTTCTTCATCGCCTTGGTCTGCGCCGCCGAACCGACGCGCGACACTGAAAGGCCGACGTTGATGGCCGGGCGGACGCCCTGGTAGAACAGGTCGGTTTCGAGGAAGATCTGGCCATCGGTGATCGAGATGACGTTGGTCGGGATGTACGCCGAAACGTCGCCAGCCTGGGTCTCGATGATCGGCAGCGCGGTCAGCGAGCCATTGCCATTGGCATCGTTCATCTTGGCGGCGCGCTCGAGCAGGCGCGAGTGCAGATAGAAGACGTCGCCGGGATAGGCTTCGCGGCCCGGCGGACGGCGCAGCAGCAGCGACATCTGGCGATAGGCGACGGCCTGCTTTGACAAATCGTCATAAACGATCACGGCGTGCATGCCATTGTCGCGGAAATATTCGCCCATGGTGCAGCCGGTATAGGGCGCCAGGAACTGCAGCGGCGCCGGCTCCGAAGCCGTCGCGGCGACGACGATCGAATATTCCATCGCGCCATTTTCCTCGAGCGCGCGGACGATCTGGGCGACGGTCGAGCGCTTCTGGCCGACGGCGACATAGATGCAATAAAGCTTCTTGCCTTCGTCGTCGCCGGCGTTGACGCCCTTCTGGTTGATGAAGGTGTCGATGGCGACGGCGGTCTTGCCGGTCTGGCGATCGCCGATGATCAGCTCGCGCTGGCCGCGGCCGACCGGCACCAGCGCGTCCAATGCCTTGAGGCCGGTCTGCATCGGTTCGTGCACCGACTTGCGCGGGATGATGCCCGGCGCCTTGACTTCGACGCGCATGCGCTTCTCGGCGACGATCGGGCCCTTGCCGTCGATCGGGTTGCCAAGGCCATCGACGACGCGGCCGAGCAGGCCCTTGCCGACCGGCACGTCGACGATGGTGCCGGTGCGCTTGACGGTGTCGCCTTCCTTGATGGCGCTGTCGCTGCCGAAGATGACGACGCCGACGTTGTCGGCTTCGAGGTTCAGCGCCATGCCCTTGATGCCGCCGGGGAATTCGACCATCTCGCCGGCCTGGACATTGTCGAGGCCGTGGACGCGGGCGATACCGTCACCCACCGAAAGCACCTGGCCGACTTCCGAGACCTGCGCCTCGTTGCCGAAATTGGCGATCTGATCCTTGATAACGCGCGAGATTTCGGCGGCGTTGATGTCCATGGAATACCCTTTCTCAGGCCTGCAGTGCCTGGCCGAGCGACTCGAGCCTGGTCTTCAAGGAGGAATCGATCATTCGCGAACCGATGCGGACGACAAGGCCGCCCAGGATCGCGGGATCGACGGTGATTTCGAGCGCGACATCGCGCTTCATGCCGGCCTTCAGCTTGCCGGCCAGTGCCGCCTGCTGCTCGGCGCTCAGCGGATGCGCGCTGGTCACCAGCGCAGTCAGCTCGCCCTTGCGGCCGGCGACCATGGCGCGGAAGTCGCGGATGATGGCGGGCAGCGCGGCGAGGCGACGGTTGGCGGCGAGCACGCCGAGGAATTTCGTGGTCAGCGCGTCGAGCTGAAGGTTCGCCGCGACGCCGGCGATGGCGGCGCCGGCGGCACCGCGGCCGACCATCGGCGAGGTCGTCAGTTCGCGCAGTTCCGGCGAAGCGGCGAGCGCGTCCTTCAGGCTCGAAAGGCTGGCGGCGACGGCGTCGATCGCCCTGGCTTCGACGGCAAGGTCGAACAGGGCGCGGGCGTAGCGGCCGGAAAGCCCCAGCGCCACATTCGTCTGGGTAGAGGCTGAGGATGCGTCCAAGGGTCCGGGTCCGGCGATGAGAGGCGTAAAGCTGGCGAGTCCCGCCGAACTATGGCTCCGGCAGGCGGGGGGCGGCTAGCACGGGGTGTGCGGCCTTGCAAGGCAGAGCCGCTGCCCGGCGCCGGCGCTACTCCGAGCGGCGCAGCAGTTCCTTCAGTTCATCGACCCAGAATTTCGCCCAGCTATGGGTGGAATGGCCGCGGGTTTCGGCGCTTTCGGGGATCAGCACGAAGCGGGCGTTCGGCATCTTGCCGACTTCCGCCTCGGCGATGTGCAGGTTCGGCGGGTTGATGAAATCATCGGCGCTGTTGACCCAGGTGACCGGCATGGTGATGCGGCCAAGCAACGGCGAGGGATTGTAGCTGCGCGAGGCGTCGAGCCGATAGATGGTGTCATTGGCGTCGGCACCGGCGATGCCGGCTTCGACCTGGCCGGCGACAGCGGCTTCGGCGGCGGCGCGGGTCGGATAATCGGCCTGCATTCTGACCGGCGCCGATCCGGCGATCACGCTCAACACCGCGGCAGTGCGCAGGCCGGCGATGGGCGGCGCGCTATAATTGCCGCCGTTCCACAACGGATCGGCCTTGATCGCGTCGATGGTCATCTTGCGCCACATGCGGTTGCGCCCGGCGAGTTCGACGGTGAGGCAGGCGGTTGGGAACATGGCGCGCGCAATGCTCGGATCGGTTTCGGCATGGACGAAATCCATCATGCAGCCCATCGACGTGCCCATCAGCAGGCGCAGGGTGCGCACCTTCAGATGCTCGCGCAGCAGCCGCTGCTGGGCATTGACCATGTCCTGATAATCATAGGCCGGGAATTTCATGCGCAGGCCGTCCGACGGTTTCGACGAACCGCCATGGCCGATGGCATCGGGCAGGATGATGAAGAATCGGGTGATGTCGAGCGGCTGGCCGGGGCCGAACAACAGGTCGGTGAATTGCGGCCGGCCGCTGAACTGCGCGCCGGTGCCGCCGGTGCCGTGCAGGACCATCACGGCGTTGTCGACATAACCGTCCTTGCCGACATGCGGTGTGCCGAGGGTGCGGTAATGCTGCTTGAGCTCGGGGAGCGTCTCGCCGCTGCCGAAGCGGAAATCCCGGATCACGAAATCGCCTTCCGCAACCGTCCAGGCAGTCGGCGCGGCAGTCGCCGGTGCAGCGGCCAACCCCGGCAGCGCCAGCATCAGCGCAAGCGCCGGCAACAGATGATGCATGATAGTATCTCCCCGGTGCCGAGTATCGCCGGCGTGGCGGATCGGGCAAGCGGCTTTCCTTCGTCTCCTCGACTCGCACCGCGCTGCGCTTCCTGATAGAACAAAAGCGGAACATATGAGTCGCGCGCCCCATCCTGATTCGCCGCCAAGGGCGATTGCCGTCGCACCGTCGCCGCTGGCGCTGATGGCGCGCGTCGCCCTGGGCCTGGTGCCGGCGGCGCCGGCCGGCGCGCGGCTGCGCTTCGGCATGGCGCGGCTCGATGCGCTCGACCTGCCGGTGGCGGCGCTGCACGAACTGCTTCCAGCGGCCGAAGGCGATGGCCCGGCGGCGGCGGGGTTCGCGCTGCTGCTGGCATTGATCGCCGGGCGTCCGGGGCCGATCGTCTGGCTGCGCGAGGATCGGGCCCGGCGCGACGGCCGGCTGCACGGCCTGGGCCTCGCCGAACTCGGCTGCGATCCCGATCGGCTGCTGCTGGTCGAAGCGCCCGATACCCTTGCCGTGCTGCGCGCTGGCCATGATGCCGTGCATTGCGCCGCCATCGGCGCCGTCATCATCGAACCCTTTGGCGAAGCCCGCGCCTTCGACCTGACCGCCAGCCGGCGCCTCGCCATGGCGGCGGCGGCATCGGGCGTGCCGGCGCTGCTGCTGCGCACCGGCAGCGCCCGGCCGACCGCGGCCTTCAGCCGCTGGCGGGTCGCCGCGGCGCCATCGCGGCCGCTGCCGGCCGGCGCGCCAGGCCTCGCCACCTTCGCCCTGACGCTCGATCGCCACCGCGGCGGCGTGCCGGGCTTCGACATCCAACTGGAGTGGGATCGTGACCGAACTGCCTTGCGCACGCCGCTATCTGGCGCTGCACCTGCCCTGGTTGCCCGCGGAACGGGCGATCCGCGCCGGCGCCGCGTCGCGTGAGAGTGCCTCCGGCGGCTGGGGCCTGAGGCCCCAGACCCCCAATTGTTTCATCTCCGCGGCGACGACGGTTCCCGCGAAGCCGCAGCCAACAAAAGGGGGTCTGGGGCCCAAGGCCCCAGCCGCCGGAGGCCCCCCTTCTTCTGAAGCCTTCGTCCTCATCGAAAAAGACCGCGGCGCCCAGCGGCTGGCGGCGCTGTCCCCGGCGGCGGCGGCCGAGGGCCTTGCAATCGGCATGACGCTCGCCGATGCCCGGGCGCGGTTGCCGGCGTTGCTGGCGCTGCCGCATGATCCGGCGGCGGATGCGGCGCTGCTTG
>JAIXZK010000198.1 GCA_027489695.1 Sphingomonadales bacterium | reverse complement strand
GCGGCCAATGACGGCGTCGGCACCAAGCTGAAGCTCGCCATCGCCACCGGCAACCATGCCACGGTCGGCATCGATCTTGTCGCCATGTGCGTCAACGATCTCATCGTCCAGGGCGCCGAGCCTCTGTTCTTCCTCGATTATTTCGCCAGCGCCCGGCTCGATATCGACGTCGCTACCGCTGTCGTCGCCGGTATCGCCGAAGGCTGCCGGATCGCCGGCTGCGCGCTGATCGGCGGCGAGACCGCCGAAATGCCAGGGCTTTACGCCGATGGCGATTACGACCTCGCCGGCTTCGCGGTCGGCGCCGTCGAACGCGGCGAGCAATTGACCGGCGCCGGTGTCGCCGCCGGCGATGTGCTGATCGGCATTGCCTCGTCGGGCGCGCACAGCAACGGCTTTTCGCTGATCCGCCGCATCGTCGAACGCGGCAACCATGATCTCGCCGCCGCGGCGCCGTTCGCGCCCGCGTCCAGCCTCGGCGCCGCGCTGATCGAACCCACCCGCATCTATGTGCGCGCGCTGCTGCCGCTGGTCCGCGCCGGCCGGGTCAAGGCGCTCGCCCATATCACCGGTGGTGGTTTCCTCGAAAACATCCCGCGCGTGCTGCCGGCCGGCACCCGCGCCATCGTCGCGGCGCCGCCGCTGCCGCCGCTGTTCGACTGGCTGCGCGCCGAAGGCGATGTCGCCCCCGCCGAAATGGCGCGCACCTTCAACTGCGGCACCGGCATGGTGATGGTGGTCGCCGCCGCCGACGCTGACGCCGCGATCGCCGATCTCGCCGCCGCCGGCGAGACGGCCGCCGTCATCGGCCATATCGAGCCCGGCCCGCGCGGCTGCACCGTATCGGGCGACGCCGGCAGCTGGGGCAGCACCGCGGCCTGGACCGCGGACCATGATGCCTGAACCCGGCGCCGGCCGCCGCCGCGCCCGCGTCGCGGTGCTGATTTCCGGCCGCGGCACCAACATGGCGGCGCTGCTTTACGCGTCGCGCGCCGCCGATTGCCCTTACGAGATCGTGCTGGTCGCCTCGAACGTCCCCGATGCCCCCGGCCTGCGGCTTGCCGCGGCGGAGGGCGTGCCGGTCTTCGCGCGCGCCCATCAGGGCCTGAAACGCGCCGAATTCGATGCGATCATCGATGCCGAACTCACCCGCCACGGCGCCGACCATGTCGCGCTGGCCGGCTACATGCGGCTGCTGTCGCCCTGGTTCGTCGAGCGCTGGCAGGGCCGCTGCCTAAACATCCACCCGTCGCTGCTGCCGGCGCACAAGGGCCTCGATGTCCATGAGGCGGTGCTCGCCGCCGGCGAAACGGTCACCGGCTGCACCGTGCATCTGGTGACGCTGGCGCTCGACGATGGCCCGATCCTCGGCCAGGCGCGCGTCGCGGTGCTGCCGGACGACACGCCCGAAAGCCTCGCCGAGCGCGTCCACCATGCCGAGCACCAGCTCTATCCGCGCGTGCTGGCAGCGCATGTCAGCGCCGCCACCGACCCGGCGGCGCTGCTCGCCCGGCTGCGGGGCCTGGCGCTGGCGCTGCCGGCGGCCGAGGAGAAGCTTTCGCACGGCGCGCCGGGCTTTTTCGTCACCGGCGGCAAGTTCTTCGCCTATTTCAGCGAAAATCATCATGGCAACGGCATCACCGCGCTGCTGGTCAAGGCCAGCGGCGTCGAGGAACAGGCGGCGCTGATCGACAGCGACCCCGATCTCTATTTCCGTCCGGCCTATTTCGGCCCCGCCGGCTGGATCGGCATCCGCCTCGATGGCGGCGAGGTCGATTGGGGCCATGTCGAGGCCTGGCTGGCCCGAAGCTGGCGCGCTTCGGCCCCGAAGCGGCTGGCGATGCTGCCGATCTAGGCGCTGCTGCTTCTCCCTCCCCCTTGCGGGGAGGGCGACTCGCGCCCTTGCGCGAGCGGGGTGGGGGTATCCTCTCCGGCGCCGAAAGAGCGACCCCCACCCCGCTCGGCGTGAAGAACGCCGAGTCGCCCTCCCCGCAAGGGGGAGGGAGTGTCTCCACCCTATTCCGTCATCACCATCAACTGCGACGGAAACGGCGCCGCCAGCGCCAGCGCCTCGGCCATCGGCGCGGTCAGCCAGCGTGCTTCGTCCTCGGGATGCAGGATCACCGGCATCGCCTTGGGATGGACCGCCGCCACCAGCGGATTGGGATCGCAGGTCAGGAATGCAAACACATCGCCCTCGGGCGTCGGCCGCCAGATGCCGGCGAAGGCGAACAGCGGCAGCGCCGGCAGGGCGAACCAGCACGCCTGTTTGGCGCCGGTTTCGCCGCGCCATTCGCAAAAGTCGCTGACCGGCACCAGACAGCGCCGTTCCGGATTGGCCAGCGCCGATCGCCAGAATGGCGAGGCGAGGTTGCGGACGTTGGTAACGGGCGCGCGCGCTTGCGCCGGCGGCGGAAAGCCCCAGCGCATCGCCGCCAGGTCGCGGCCGCCGGCGGCCTGGCGCACCGTCCAGGCCAGTCGCTTCGGAAAGAGTTCCGGCGGCGGCAGGTCGACGGGATCGATCTCCGCGGCGCCATCGATGCTGAAGCGCTTGAGCAGCTCGATGCGGCTGGCGGTCATGCGGAAGCGATTGCACATTCTCGAATCTCCGCGCCGGCCAGGATCGCCTTAACGCATCGGGGCGGCTTGCGGCGCAACCGGCGGCGGTGCCGGGGCCGCCGGAACCTCGGCGGGTGCCGGTAGCGGCGTCGGCGCCGGCGGCGGGAAGATCGCCGCCAGGCCATGGTCGAGGCTCTGGCGGATGACGATCTCGATGGCCTCGGCGATGCCCTTGACCTTGTCGACATTCTCCGGCGCCGATTTGGCGCCGATCTTCAGATAGATGCCATGCTCGATGGCCTTGGTGACCGGCGCCGCGCCGCGCGCCGGCACATATTCCAGCGTCGTCACATAACCATCGCGCACCACCGTCCCGGCGAGGCCCAGGGTCAGCCCGGTCAGGAAGCCCTTTCCGGCGGCGCCCTTCTGGACGATGTTGTTCATGGTGACGAACAGCGTCGCGCCCTCGGTCGTAGTCGCCTCGCCCACAGCCGAGAACAGGCCGCTGGCTTCGATCGCTTTCGTGATGATCGGCTTCACATATTTGGCGGCGCGCGGATTGTCCTTGCCGTCGGTCTGGAAGGCGATCAGCAATTGCACCGGCGCCGGCGCCGCCACCCGCGCCTTGCGCTCCGGCGGCACTTCGCCCGGACTGCGCTCGACATAGACCGCCGCCATCGCCGGCATGGTGATGGTGACGGCAAGCAGCAGCAGTGCCAGCCAGCGGCACAAGCGAGCGATCATGGTCGCAATCCCCCGGGGTTGATCGACCCGCCCCTAGCGTCAGGCGGCGCCGGTTCGCAAGGCCGGGGCGATGGTCTCAGCCGGGCTCGCTCGGTTCGGCGACATCGACATCGCGTTCCCAGCCTTCGGTTTCGAGCACCAGCACCTGCAGCGCGACGCCGCCATTGTTGGCATCGAGATCGGGCAGCGCCTGATATTCCGATGGCCAGCAGCGGTAGAGCTTGTAGGCCAGCACCAGCTGCCCGGCCTCGTTGAACAATTCGATGCCGACATCCTTGCGGAAACTCGCCAGCGCGACTTCCTGGCCGGCCCCGGCGCCGAGCCGCCAGACCTGATTGGCCCAGGCTTCGAAGGCGTCGTCATGCGTCACGCCGCGTTCCAGCCGGATCGCCTCGAAGCGGGTCAGCCCGGGCGATTTGCGCGACGTCGATGGATCCCCGCCAGCGCGATGGGTGATCACCTCGGTGGTGCGCTTGAGGCCGCTGACCGCGGAGATGCCGGCGACAGTGCGGCCATCCCATTTCACCCTGAACTTGAAGTTCTTGTAGGGATCGACCCGCCCCGCATTGACCGTGAACTGCGCCATTGCGCGCCTCCCCTGCGTTGCGCCACGATCATAGCGCGAAATTGGCGCTGCCACCACGGCCACGCTGCACTGCCCCGCCAACAATCGCTTGACGCCCGCCCGCGTGCCTCTATGCACGGCGACGGGCCACGCGGTCCCAACGCCGCGCGAGCTCTCTGCAAGGAGAGAACATGACTGAAGTTACCAATCTTGTGCGCGACGCGCACAGGCCTGCCGCGCTTCCCGCGCGCCCCCATTTCTCGTCCGGGCCATGCGCCAAGCGGCCAGGCTGGACCCCCGACCAACTAGACACGGAAGTCCTCGGCCGCTCGCACCGGTCGAAGCTCGGCAAGGCGCGGCTGAAGCTCGCCATAGACCTGACCCGCGAGGTCCTGCAGGTGCCTTCGACGCACCGCATCGGCATCGTGCCGGCTTCCGACACCGGCGCCTATGAAATGGCGATGTGGTCGCTCCTGGGCGCCCGGCCGGCGACGATGCTGGCCTGGGAAAGCTTCGGCGAAGGCTGGGTGACCGACGCCGTCAAGCAGCTCAAGATCGAAGCGCAGGTCATCACCGCCCCCTATGGCGAGCTGCCCGACCTGACCCGCGTCAACCAGAGCCACGACGTCTGCTTC
>JAIXZK010000103.1 GCA_027489695.1 Sphingomonadales bacterium | reverse complement strand
GGTGCAGCTGACCTTTTCGGCGTTCTTCATCGGCATGGCGATCGGCCAGTTGTTCTACGGCCCGGCCTCCGATCGTTTCGGCCGGCGGCCGGCGATTCTTGTCGGCTGCGTCGTCTATGTCGCGGCGAGCCTGCTGTGCGTCGCGGCGCCCGGGGTCGAATGGCTGATCGCCGGTCGCTTCCTGCAGGCGCTCGGCTGTTGTGCCGGCATGGTGGTGGCGCGCGCCGTGGTGCGCGACCGCTATGACCATCGCGATTCGGCGCGGATCTTCTCGCTGCTCACGCTCGTGCTCGGTGTGGCGCCGCTGTTCGCGCCGACCATCGGCGGCTGGCTGGCGCTGGCCTTTTCGTGGCGGGCGATCTTCGTTGCCTTCGTCGGGATCGGCCTGGTGCTCGCCGCCGCGGTGTGGTTCCGGCTGGAGGAAAGCCGCTCGTCCGCCACCGCCGCCAAGGCACGGTCAACCTCGGCCCTGGCCGGCTATCGCGAGCTGCTCGGCCAGCGCCGGCTGGTCGGCTATCTGCTGGTCAGTGCCTGCAACGGCGCCGGGCTGTTCAGCTATATCGCCACGGCCCCCGATCTGCTGATCACCGTCTGGGGCTATTCGACCGCGGCCTTCGGGGTGATCTTCGCGGCCGGCGGCTTCGTGATCATCGGCGCCAGCCAGGTCAACCGCGCGCTGTTGCGCCATCATGCGCCCGATCGCATCCTGGGAGTCGCCGTGCTGGTCGCCGTCGTGCTCGGCTGGTCGTTGTTCGTGGCGGCGCTCGCCGGGGCCGGCGCGGTGCCGGTGATGATCCTGCTGTTCGCGGCGCTGACCTCGAACGCCTTTGTCGCCGCCAATGCCCTGGCGGGGGCCTTGAACGTCGATCCCCTGCGTGCCGGTGCCACCTCGGGCCTTTTCGGCGCGGCGAGCTTCCTGGTCGGCGGCCTCGCTTCGATGGCAGCAGCCGCGCTGCACGATGATACGGCGGTGCCCGTTGCTGCCGTCATCGCCATCGCCTTCAGCATTGCGGCCCTGGCCTATTACGGCATGGCCCGGCCGCCCCGCGACAGCGGCGTGCCGGCATGACCGAACGCTTCGACACACGCGCCTTTCTGCTGGCGCTGGCGGTGGTCGCTGTCTGGGGCAGCAATTTCGTCGTCATCCGCCTCGGCCTCGATGCCCTGCCGCCGCTGTTGTTCGCGGCGCTGCGCTTCACCCTGGCGGCGGTGCCGCTGGTGTTCGTGCTGCCGCGGCCGGCGGTGTCGTGGCGCGACCTGGCGCTCTATGGTCTTGCCATCGGGCTCGGGCAGTTCGGCCTGTTGTTCATCGCCATCGACGGGCTGATCGCGCCCGGCCTCGCCAGCCTGGTTGTCCAGATCCAGGTGGTGTTCACCCTGGGGCTGGTGCTGCGCGGCGGCGGGGAGCGGCTGGCACCCGTCCAATATGCGGCGCTGGCGATGGCGCTGTCGGGGCTGATCGTGGTGCTGATGAATACCGGCGGTGACACCACGGCATTGGGCGTCGCGCTGGTGCTGGGCGCGGCGTTCAGCTGGTCGCTGGGCAATATGGTATCGCGGCGCATCGGCCGGGTGCCGATGCTGGCCTTCATCGTCTGGTCCAGCCTGTTCGCGGTGCCGCCGCTGTTCGCGCTGGCGCTGATCTTCGAAGGCCCGGCGCGGGTGGCGGGTGCCGTCGCCGCCGCCGGGCCCTGGGTCTGGGCGGCGGTGCTGTGGCAATCGGTCGGCAACACCATGTTCGGCTATGGCGCCTGGGGCTGGCTGCTGGCGCGCTATCCGGCGAGCGCGGTGGCGCCGATGGCATTGCTGGTGCCGGTGTTCGGCATGGGCGCCGCGGCGATCTTCCTCGCCGAGCCGCTGCCGGGCTGGAAACTGCTGGCCGCGGCGCTGATCATCGGCGGCCTGGCGGTCAATCTGCTCGGCCCGATGCTGCTGGCGCGCTGGACGGGGGTTGAAAAATAGCCTCCGGCCGCTGGGGTCTGGGGCCTCAAGCCCCAGCCGCCGGAGGCACCTTTCTACTTCACCAGGAAATTGTACGGCTCGGTCTTCGCCGCTGCTGCCATCCAGCCCGGTCGCGCCTGGATGCGCTTGGCATAGGCCAGCACGTTCGGGAAATGCGCCCCCAGACCCTGTGCCGCGGCGATTTCGGCGATGAAGCTCATCATGATGTCGGCGCCGGACAGCTGATTGTCGATCAGCCAGTCCTTGTCGCCGAGCTCGGCCGACAGATAGGCGACGTGCGAACCGATTTGTTCCTGGATGCGCGGCGCCAGCGGTGCTGCGGCTTCGCCGAGCCGGGCGGTGTAGAGCGCCAGCAGGAACGGCGTCATCGCCGAGCCTTCGGCGAAGTGCAGCCATTCGAGATAGGTTTCATGCGCGTCGCTGCCCGGCGCCGGGGCGAGGCGGCCGCCACCATGGCGGCGGATGATGTAATCGGTGATCGCGCCCGATTCGGTGACGATCCGACCATCGTCTTCCAGCACCGGCGACTTGCCGAGCGGGTGCACCGCCTTCAGCTCGGGCGGCGCCAGATTGGTGACGGCATCGCGGCTATAGGCCTTGATTTCATAGGGCAGGGCGAGTTCCTCGAGCAGCCAGAGGATGCGCTGCGAGCGGCTGTTGTTGAGGTGGTGGACGATGATCATCGTTGGGCCCTTCCTGATGTAGCGCCACTGTAGCCGGCCGTTGCGTGCCGTCACCCCTCCCGGAACTGGCAAGGCCCGGCTATGGACGGGCATGGCGATCATCATCCCGGAGGAGGAAATCTCCGAAAGCTTCGTGCGCGCCTCCGGGCCGGGCGGCCAGAATGTCAACAAGGTGTCGACCGCGGTGCAGCTGCGCTTCGATGTCCGCGCCTCACCGTCGCTGCCCGATGATGTCGCCGTGCGGCTGATGAAGCTGGCCGGCAGCCGGTTGACCAAGGACGGCGTCATCGTGCTGACCGCCGATCGTTTTCGCACCCAAGATGCCAATCGCAGCGATGCCCGCGCCCGGCTGCAAGCGCTGGTCGCCGCCGCCGAAGTGCGTCCGGTCAAGCGCAAGCCGACGCGGCCGAGCCTGGGGGCCAAGGAACGCCGCCTCGCCGGCAAGGCGGTGCGCTCCGGCGTGAAGAAGGCGCGTGGCCGGGTTGGCCATGATGATTGAACCGCACCGCGTCGATTGAACCGCATGGCATCGCCACGCGTTTCGAGACTGACCCTCTTTCAAAACCGCGCCGGCGAACCTATCTCGGCGCGGTCATTGTTCCCACGAAAAGGAAATCCCATGGCGATCAACGAAAACAGCATCAGCGGCGGTCTCGAAGAAGCGGCCGGCGCTGCCCAGGCCGCATTCGGTGAAGCCATCGGCGACACCAAGACCGAAGTGCAGGGCAAGCTGCACGAGCTGAAGGGCAAGGCCGAGGAAGTCTATGGCAAGGCCCGCGAAACCTATGAGCAGGTGAGCCACAAGGCGCGCGAATGGGCCGACAAGGCGCCGGAAACGGTCCGCGAAGCCCGTGAACGTGCCCAGAAGGCCGTCGATGAAGGCGCCGCCAAGGCCCGGCAGACCGTGCAGGAACAGCCGCTCGCCGTGCTGGCCGGCGGCATTGCGCTCGGCTTCGTCGTCGGCTGGCTGGTCAGCGGCCGCCGCAACTGAGTTCGGCGCGCCGTTCAGGCGACAGGAAAGGCCCGGATGCACCCGCATCCGGGCTTTTTCTTTGCACCAACTCCCTCCCCCTTGCGGGGAGGGAGGCTCACCGCCCCTCAATGATGCTCGGGCGTCGCCATCAGCTCGACCAATACGCCGCCGGTGTCCTTCGGATGGACGAAGATGATCGGCACGCCATGCGCGCCGATGCGCGGCTCGCCGGTGCCGAGCACGGTCGCGCCGCGCGCCCGCATCGCGTCGCGGGCGGCGATGATGTCGGCGACTTCAAAACAGACATGATGCTGGCCGCCGGCCGGGTTCTTCTTGAGGAAGCCATGGATGGGGGAATCCTCGCCCAGCGGCTCGATCAATTCCAATTGGCTGTTGGCGACATCGATGAAGGCGACGCGCACGCCCTGCGCCGGCATGTCGAACGGTGCCCGGCTGACGGTGGCACCGAACAGCCGACCATACATGGCGATGGCGGCGTCGAGCGACGGGCAGGCGATGCCGACATGGTTCAGTCGTCCCAGCAGCAGTTCGGGCAGTGCGGCGTTGGTTGCGTCAGTCACGGGCGTTCCTTTCGGGATGGAACGGCCTTAGCGTCCGCTGCCGTCCGGAGCCAAGACCATGATCTACATCCTGATGAACGCCCTGCCCATTTTGCTGGCGACATTGGCCGGCCTCGGCGCCGGCTGGGCCTGGCACCGCGCCGGCGGCGGCCCGACCCGCGCACTGGCGACAGGCTTCCTTGCCCAGGCTTGGTTCGCCAGCATCCTCGCCGGTGCGCTGATCCTCGCCCCGGCCGACAAGGCACCGCCCTGGGTGATGGCGGTCATGACTGCCTTCGTCATCTGGATCGGCTTTGTCGCCCCGGCGCTGGCGGTAACGCTGCGCCACCGCGGCCTCGGCTGGCGCGCGATCGGCGCCGAGGCCGGCTATTGGCTGGTAGTGATGCTGGTGCAGGCGGTGGTGCTGAAACTGGTCGGGCTGGTGCCGCCACCGGCGTGAAAGACAAGCGGCGGATGGCCGATCATGGCGCCTTTACCTATCGGCTGAATAGGATATGCTGATGGCATGAGAAACGCGCGCTGGATCGTTGTCGTCGCCATCGCCGTCGCTGGATGCAGCGACCGGAGCGCCGAGCCGACCGAGACTGCCGCCAAGGAGATGAACGCGGCCGCCGGACAAGATGCGCCGGCACCGGCCGCCGAGGCGGCGCCGGTGGCCGAGAGCGCCAGCCGCACCCCCGCCAGCGTCGCCTTGCCCCAGATCGCCTATAGCTATGACTTCACGCTGGAATTGCCGACCAAGGCGGTGATGCCGTTGTTTGAGCGCCACCGTCAGGCTTGCGAGGCCGCCGGTGCGGCGCGTTGCCAGATCGTCGGCGCCGAAACGACGAACGTCGACGGCACCGACACCCAGGCGACCTTGACCCTGCGCGCCCAGCCCGATTGGCTGGCGGGCTTTCGGTCACGCCTTGGTGGCGACGCCAGGGGTGCGGATGGCGAAATCGCGCGATCGCAGACGGAAAGCGAGGACCTTGGCCGCCAGCTTTCCGATACCGGCGCGCGGCTGCGGGCGCTGACGACGCTGCAGGGCCGCCTCGAAGCGCTGCTCGCCAACCGCAGCGGCAAACTCGCCGACCTGCTCGAGATCGAGCGCGAACTGGCGCGGGTCGGCGGCGAGATCGACGAGACGCGCAGCGCGCTGGCCGACATGCGCGGACGGGTGGCCCTGCCCAAGGCGACGATCCGCTACCGGCCCGGCAGCCTGATCGTCGCTGACGCCGACGCAACTTCGGGGCTTGGCGGACTGCTTTACGAGATCGCGCGGACGAGCCTGGTGGCGCTGCTCAGCCTCATCGTCGCGGTTCTGCCCTGGCTCGCCGTGCTGGTGCCGCTCGGCTGGCTGTTGCGTCGGTTGACCCGGTCGCGCCCGGAAGCCTGACACCGGCCCGCTTCGCCGGGGCTGGCGCCGCAACCGCTGGCGGGCCAGACTGGCGCGATGCTGCGCCTCCTCCTCGCCCTGATCCTCGCCACCCCGGCCGCCGCGGCGCCGATGCTGCTGCGCCCGGCGCGGGTATTCGACGGCGAGGCGATGCACAGCGGCTGGCAGGTGCTGATCGATGGCGAGAAGATCGTCGCCGCCGGTGCCGGCATTGCCGCGCCGGCCGGGGCGACCATCGTCGACCTGCCGGATTCGACCCTGCTGCCCGGCCTGATCGAGGGCCATTCGCACCTGTTCCTGCATCCGTACAATGAAACCAGCTGGGACGATCAGGTGCTGAAGGAGTCGCTGGCGCTGCGCACGGCGCGGGCCGTGGCGGCGGCGGCGGCGACGCTCGATGCCGGCTTCACCACGGTACGCGATCTCGGCAGCGAAGGCGCCGGCTATGCCGATGTCGGGCTTCGTGACGCCATCGCGCAAGGCATTGTGCCGGGGCCGCGGATGCTGGTGGCGACGTTGGCGCTGGTGGCGCCGGGCGCCTATGGCCCCAAGGGCTATGCCGCCCCGGTGCCGCAGGGCGCCGAGGAAGCCTCGGGCGAGGGCCTGGTCGCCGCGGTACGCCGGCAGATCGGCGGCGGCGCCGACCTCGTCAAATTCTACGGCGATTATCGCTGGCGCCGCGGGGAGCCGAGCCGGCCGACGTTCAGCGCCGCCGAAATGACCGCCGCCATCGCCGCGGCGCATGATGCCGGGCGCAAGGTCGCCGTCCATGCCTATACCAGCGAAGCGATCCGCCGCGCCGTGCTCGCCGGCGCCGACAGCATCGAACATGGCGGCGAGGG
>JAIXZK010000222.1 GCA_027489695.1 Sphingomonadales bacterium | reverse complement strand
TGCCACCCCACCGCGACTTCGCCAGCCGCATCGCGGCGCCGGATCGGCAGCGCGTCGAAGAATTCATTGGCGATGACGATCACCGGACGGTCATCGGGCACCGAGTCGAGGCTGTCGTGCCAGCTGGCGCCCGGCAGCCGCTGCGCCTGCGCCGCGCGCAGCACCGGGCTGGTCTCGACCAGCGCCAGCGATACCCGCTCGCCGAAGCCCGGCAGCCGCGCCAACAGGCGCCATGCATCGGCCATCAAGGTGCCGCGCCCCGGCCCCAGCTCGACCAGCGTCGCCGCCGGTCCGCCGGCGCGCTGCCAGATATCGCCTATCCACCCGCCGACCAGCTCCCCGAACATCTGGCTGATCTCCGGTGCCGTGGTGAAATCACTGCCGAGCGGATCGCGGCTGGCGTAGTAGTGCGCGTTGCAGGCGGCCATCCAGGCGTCGAGGCGGATAGGGCCGTGCGCTTCGATGCGGGCGCGCAGGGTGTTGGCGAGGGGAGTCATGTGCGACTCGGGGGAGAGACAGCATCAGACTTGATTCTCCCTCCCCCCCGGTGAGCGCAGCGAACCGAGAGTGGGGAGGGGCGTGGGGGTTGTGCCGCAGCGGCCCCGCCGGATGTGAGTGCAACGCAAGGCCGGCGCCGATTTCGCCCGATGCCGAGTTTCCCCCACCCCGACCCTCCCCACTCTACGTTCGCTGCGCTCACGTGGGGGGAGGGAGAAGGAAAGAGCGCGGCGATCACGCCGTCGCCACCGCCGGCCGCCGCCAGGCGAACAGCAGCAGCAACAGCCCGGCGACGATGAAGGGCAGGCTGAGCGTCTGGCCCATGGTCAGGCCGGTGGAGAGCACGCCCAGCTGCCGATCGGGCTCGCGGTAGAATTCGACGATGAAGCGCGAGACGCCATAGCCGATGCCGAATACCCCGGCGAGCAGGCCGGGGCGCAGCCGGGCACCGGTGCGCCAGAACAGCCAGCTCAGCACGGCGAGCAGCACGACGCCTTCCAGCCCGGCTTCGAACAATTGCGACGGATAGCGCGGTTCCGGCCCGGCATCGGGGAAGATCACCCCCCAGTCGCTGCCCGTCGGCCGGCCCCACAGCTCGCCGTTGACGAAATTCGCGAGCCGGCCGAGCAGCAGGCCGACCGGCGCCACCGTGGCGATGTAATCGAGGATGCGCAGCCCCGAGACGCGGTTGGCCGCGCCATACGCAAAGCCGGCGATGACGACGCCGAGCGCGCCGCCGTGGAACGCCATGCCGCCGTCCCAGAGCCGGACGATGGCGATCGGATCGGCCGCGAACTTCGGCCAATTGTAGAAGAACACATAGGCCAGCCGGCCGCCGAGGATGACACCCAGGGTCGCCCAGGTGATGTAATCATCGATCTGCGCCTCGTTCACCGGCGCGCCGGGACGGCGAACCATGCGGATGAACAGCCACCAGGCGGCGATGATGCCGGCAATATAGCTGAGCGCGTACCAGCGCAGCGACAGCGGACCGATTTCATAGCCGAAAGCGTCGAACGCCGGGATGGTGAACACCTCCGGCCGCAGCGGCAATTGCGCGAAATCGATGGCGATCTGGAGGGACATCTGGCTCCTTTTGCGAGGTTGCCCGGGCTCGGCGCCGGCACCATAAGGCGCAACAGCAGGATTGCCAGTGGAGACAGCAATGGCCGATTTGGAAACCTTCCGCGCCGAAGCGCGCGACTGGCTGGAGGCCAATTGCCCGGCCGAAATGCGGCTGCCGATCAAACACGACGATGATGTCTGCTGGGGCGGCCGCAAGGTGAAGTTCAGCAGCGACGCCCAGCGCCTGTGGCTGGAGCGCATGGGCGCCAAGGGCTGGACGGTGCCGGAATGGCCGGCGCAATATGGCGGCGGCGGGCTGTCACGCGACGAAGCCAAGGCGCTGGCCAGCGAGATGCGCCGCATCAACGCGCGCTCGCCGCTGTCGAGCTTCGGCATCTGGATGCTCGGCCCGGCGCTGCTGAAATATGGCAATGAAGCGCAGAAGCTGGAGCATCTGCCCCGCATCGCCCGCGGCGAAATCCGCTGGTGCCAGGGCTATTCGGAGCCGGGCGCTGGCTCCGACCTCGCCAGCTTGCGCACCTCGGCGGTGCTGGACGGCGACGAATATGTCGTCAACGGCTCCAAGGTCTGGACCAGCTATGCCGACAAGGCGGACTGGATCTTCTGCCTGGTCCGCACCGATGCGACGGCGACCAAGCATCACGGCATCTCGTTCCTGCTGTTCGACATGGCGTCGCCCGGCGTTTCGACGAGCCCGATCAAGCTGATTTCGGGCGCGTCGCCCTTCTGCCAGACCTTCTTCGACAATGTCCGCGTGCCGGCCAGGAACCTGATGGGCGAGGCCGGCAAGGGCTGGGACATCGCCAAATATCTGCTCACCCATGAGCGCGAGATGATCGGCGGTTCGGATTCGACCGGCGGCGGCATGCGCGATTCGGTGGCGCAGGTGGCGGCGAAGAAACTCGGGCTGAAGGATGGCGTGCTGGGCGACGGTGGCCTGCGTACCGACATCGTCCGCCACGAGATCGACGCCTGGGCCTTTGCGCTGACCATGGAGCGGGTGAAGGACGAGGCCAAGGCCGGGCAAGGTGTGGGCGCGCTGTCGTCGATGCTGAAATATTATGGCACCGAACTGAACAAGGACCGGATGCAGCTGCTGATGTCGGTGGCCGGCTCCGACGGTCTCGCCTGGGAAGGCCCGGGCGAAGGCGAGGGCGACCTGGCGCGCTCCTGGCTGCGCAGCCGCGCCAATTCGATCGAAGGCGGCACCAGCGAGGTCAACCTCAACATCATCGCCAAGCGCGTGCTGGAACTGCCGGGGGCGTAGATTTCCTCCCCCTTGAGGGGGGAGGCGAGAGACGCCGAAGGCGGCCCGGGAGGGGGTGGTCGCCATCCGGCATGGTTTTTGACGCGTGGCGACCACCCCCTCCCGCCGCGCTGCGCGCGAGTCGCCTCCCCCCTCCAGGGGGAGGAGAGAAAAGGAAAGCAAATGGCTCTCGTCCTCACCGACGAACAGAAGATGATCAAGGACAGCGCCGATGGCTTTT
>JAIXZK010000088.1 GCA_027489695.1 Sphingomonadales bacterium | reverse complement strand
GTACATCGGCCTGATCTGGCTGGCGGCTTGCGGTTTTGCGGCGGATTGGTCGGGCCTGCACTTCATGGTCGGCGCGTTCCTTGCGGGCGCGGTGCTCGACAAGGCCTGGTTCGGCGACGCGCGGCTGGACGCTTTCCGCGACACCATCCTGTTGACCGTGATGCCGGTATTCTTCCTGTCGACCGGCCTGCGCACCGGCTGGGAGGCCGGCGGCGTCGCGGTATTCGCAGCGGCAGCGCTGCTGCTGGCGGCGAGCATCGGCGGCAAGCTCGCCGGTGTCGCGCTGGCGGCGAGGATCGGCGGCTGGCGGCGCGGCGAGGCCGCGCTGATCGGCTGGCTGTTGCAGACCAAGGCGCTGATCATGATCATCTTCGCCAACATCCTCCTTGATCGCGGCATCATCACGCCGGCCAGCTTCACGGCGCTGCTGCTGATGGCGGTGGGCAGCACCATGCTGACGGTGCCGATCGTCCGGCCGCGCCTGGCCGCGCTCGCCGCCAGGCGCGAAGATTGACACGCCGCCGGGCGGCGCCTACCTCCGCGACCTCGCTGCCGGGCTTTCGCTCCGCCGGCCCCTTCGTCTAGCGGTCAGACGCGGCCCTCTCACGGCTGAAGCACGGGTTCGATTCCCGTAGGGGTCACCAGCGCGTCGCTATTCCACCCGGATCCCGAAGCGGACCGTCCGCCCTGCCAGCGGCAGGCCGAGTTGCGGGACCACCAATGCGTTCGTCACATTGTCCGCCGCCGCCGTCAAAGCCAGACGGGTGGCGCCGATGCGGCCGAGTGGCAGAGCCGCGCGCAGATTCCATTCCGTTGCCGCCGGCAGCCGGGCGATCGTGCCGTCGGGCGCCAGATCGACGGCGGGGCCGATGTGGCGGATTTCGCTGCGCAGGTCGAACAGCCGCTGGCCGTGGCGGCGCGGCGCCCAGTCGATCGCCAGCATGACTTCGTGATCGGGGCGCTGCACCAGGCGGCTGCCATCATCGGCATGGGCTGACAGCCAGTTGCCGGTGATTTCGGCGGTGAGCGTCTCGCCGATCGGCACCAGCAACAGGCCATCGACGCCATAGCTCGTCGATCCCGAAAGGTTGAAACGCTGGCGCAGCGACTGGTTGCCGACGCGAACCACCCGCTGCGAAATCGTGCCATCAGCGCGGATCAAGAACGGGTTCAGCGTCACCGTCACCCCGTCACGCCGCCAGCTGAGTTCCGCATCGCCAAGCCAGGCGGTTTCCGGTGCCAGCGCCGGGTTGGCGAGGAAGCGCGCCTGCGCTTCGCCGAACAATTCGCGGGCGGCCGGAAAGCGCGTCCGCCGCCCGCCCGACAGCACCAGCGTCAGCCGCTCGTCGAAGGCGTGGCGCAGCGCGCCCGAGAAGGCGAAGGCATCCTTCACCGGCTGCCCGGGCTTGTCGCCGGTGCGGCTGTTGTTTGAACGGTCATAGCCGATGCCCGCCGTCAGCCCGGTGGTCGCGGAGAGCGGCAGATCGGCTTCCAGCCCGGTGCTGAGATTGACCTGGGTGTAGCGCAGCCACGGCCCCGGATTGCCCGGTGGGAATGCCGTGTCGCGCTGCAGGTGATCGGCGATGGTCGCCGACGCGCTCCAGCGCAGGCTTAGCGGGCCCGCGTGATGGTGGAAGGTCAGCCGGCCGCCGAGCGTATCGTCGTCATTGTCCTCGCGGCTGCGCAGTGCCGAATAGCTGATGTCGCGATAGGCATCGATGGTCTGGCCGAACCATTGCCGCCAGGCCGTCAGCCGCAGCTTCGTGTCGGCGGCGAGCGTCGCTTCGGCGCTCAGCTGCGCCTGGGTGAAATCGATCGTCGGATATCGCCAGTAGCGCGGCGCGAACAGCGCCGGGTTTCGATCCGATTCCGGCGCGACCTGCCGCACCGCGGTGAAGTGCAGGAGGCTCGCCCGCCAGGCGACGGCGCCGGTGGTCAGGCCGACCGCGGCAAACAGGCTGTCGGCGTCGCTGGCGCTGTTAGTGCGGCGGCCGTCCGGCGCCTGGCTGAACGGCAAGGCCGCGGGATCGGCGACAACCAGCGCATCGACGCTTTGATGGGCGCCGCCCAGGGTGACAGTGGCGCCGCCGACCGCGAAGCTGCCCACCGCCGACAGGGTCGCCAGGCCCTTGCTGCCCAGCTGCGCCACGCCGGTGAAACCGAGGCTGTCGCGCGAGCGCAGATCCACCACCCCGGCGACGGCGTTGGTGCCATATTCGATCGGCACGGCGCCCTTGCGGACCTCGACCCCGCCGATCAGCCCGGCGGGCAGCAGACCGAGATCGATGCGGCCATCCCAGGGCACGGTGAGCGGCGCGCCATCGAGGAACACCTGGGTCTGGCGTTCCTCGCTGCCACGCACCCGCGGCACGGTTTCGCCACGCGAATTGGGACGAACCGAAACGCCGGGCAGGCCGCGCAATGCATCGGCGATGCTGCGCGGCTGGCGATCGAGCAGCGCTTCACGTCCCAGCGTCACCGCCGGCGCCAGCACGCGGCCGGGCGTCGGCGGCGCCGTCACCACGATCATCGCGGTGGCGGGGCCAGCGTCGGCTTCTTCCGCGGGTTCGGCCGCCGCCGGCGCCGCCAGCGCCGCCATTGCCCCGAGGAGCAGACCGCGGCCAACCGGCACCCGATGCGGGGCAGCGGCCGCGGCACGCCTCATTTGCGTCGGCCGGCCCGTGCCAGCGCGGTGAAGCTGCCGGCAAAACGCGTGCCGACCAGCCCTTGCGCCACCACCATGGCGCGGCCACCGCGCGAACCATCGGCAACCGCCGGCACCGCCGAAAGATCGATGGCGGCGAGGCCGACGCCCGGCAGCATGTTGTTGAGCGCCGTCGCCGGCCCGGCCTTCAGCGCCGCGAAGGACGCTTCGACCTCGGCCAGTTCCTTCTCCAGCGCATCGACGCGAGCGATGGCATAGGCCGGCGGCCGGCCTTCGGTCGAAGTGATCTGGCCATAGGCCGAGTCCATGTTCTCGCGCAGCCGCTCTTCGCCAGTGATGGCGCCGCCTTCGGTGGTGGCGACGACCAGCTTGCGCAGTTCGTCGGCCTTGGCGGAAAGCGCGGTCGCCGCTGCCTTCACCGCCGGCGTCGCCTTGGCATCGGCGGCGGTACGGTCGGCCTGGCCGCGCATGGCGTTGAGGCCGCCAACCAGCGTCGTCATGCGGGTGAACAGGACTTTCACCCGTTCGGCGGCGGCATATTGCGCCTGGCGATCGGCGACGCTGAAGGTGGCACGCGGATCGATGCCGATGACCAGCGGCATTTCGGTGACTTCGCCAGCCTTGGTCAGCCGCACCTTGTAGGTGCCGGGCACGACGCGCTGGCCCTGGGTTGCCGAAAAGGCCAGGCTCGCCGCCGGCGGCACCAGCGGTGGCTTGGTACGCATAGACCAGACGATGCGGTTCAGCCCCTTGCGCTTCGACGTCGGCAGTTCGTCGACGACCTTGCCATCGGCATCGAGCACTTCCAGCTTCATGCGGCCGATGACATGGCGCGCCTTCTGGAAATAGGTGATGACGGCGCCATCGGCCGGGTTCTGGCCGGCGAAGCTGGCATCGCCCTCGGCCCAGCCGCCGCTACCCTGGATGCGCTGCTCGACGGTCGCCGACGGGATCAGCGTGACATTGGCCGCGGTCACCGCCGGCGTCAGCGCGCGCAGCGGGCTGATGTCGTCGATCACCCACATGCCGCGACCGTGCGTCGCCATGACGAGATCGTCGCCCTTGGTCGACAGCGCGATGTCGCGCACCGCCACCGCCGGGAAGTTGCCGGGGCGGAAGGCTTCCCAGCCGGCGCCACCATCGCGCGAGACGAACAGGCCGAATTCGGTCCCGAGGAACAGCAGCTTCGGATCGATCCGGTCTTCCTTGATGACATGGGCATAGCCGCGCACGCCGGCGGTTGCCGGGCCGGCGAGCCGCGTCCAGGTCTTGCCGAAATCGGTCGTACGGAAGACATGCGGGGCCATGTCGCCCCAGCCATGGCGATCGACGGTGACATAGGCGGTGCCGGCGTCATGGCGGCTCGCCTCGACCCAGCTGATCCAGTTTTCCGGGCCGAGCTTCAGGTTCTTGGTCAGGTTGGTCCAGGTCGCGCCATTGTCGCGGGTCAGCTGGACATTGCCGTCATCGGTGCCGACCCAGATGGTGCCGGCCGCCTTCGGGCTTTCCGAGATCGAATAGATCGTCGTGTGCATTTCGGCCGAGCTGTTGTCGACGGTGATGCCGCCCGATTGCTCCTGCTGCTGCTTGGCCGGATTCTGCGTCGAAAGATCGGGCGAAATACGCTCCCAGGTCGTGCCCTGATCGCGACTGCGGAACAGGAACTGGGCGCCCATGTAGAGCGTGCCCTTGTCATGCGGGCTCAGCGCCAGCGGCGTGTTCCAGTTCCAGCGCAGCTTTTCCTTGAAGCCGGGCTTGGGCTGGATGCTCTTCGCCTCCAGGGTGCGGCGGTTGATGCGCGCCAGATTGCCGCCCTGATATTCGGCATAGACATGGTCCGGGCTGGTCGGATCGGGCAGCACCCAGAAGCCGTCACCGCCGTAGAGATTTTCCCAGCGGCTGTTGGTGATTCCGCCCGGATATTCGCTGTCGCCGACCCAGCTAGAATTGTCCTGCAGGCCGCCATAGACTTGGTACGGGTCCTTGTCGTCGATCGCGACATGATAGAACTGGCTGATCGGCAGGTTGTTGGCCTTCCACCATTTCGAGCCGCCGTCATAGCTGATCCACAGGCCGCCATCGTCGGCGCCGATCAGGTGCTTGGTATTCTCGGGGTTGACCCAGACATCGTGCCAATCGGCATGGCTGCCGCCGGCGCTGTCGGAGAAGCTCTTGCCGGCGTCGTCGGAGACGATCATCCGCAGGTTCATCTTGAAGACGCGATCGGCGTTCTTCGGATCGACGACCATCTTGGAGAAATAGAAGGGCCGCCACACCATGTTGCGGCTGCGGTCGCGTTCCTGGAAGGTGGCGCCGCCATCATCCGAGACATAGAGCGCCGAGCGGATATGCTCGATGAAGGCATAGACGCGCTTCGGGTTCGACGGTGCATGGACGACTTCGATGCGCCCCCAAGGCCCGGCGGGCAGGCCCTTGGCGGTGGTGGCGTCGAGCTTGCTCCAGGTGGCGCCGGCGTCGTTCGAAACCATCAGCGCGCTGCCGGAAGGCGAATTCGGCCCCTCCCCGCCCGAACGGAAGGTCCAGCCCTTGCGGCGGAAGTCCCACATCCCGGCGATCAGCCGATCGGGATTGGTGGGATCGAGACTGATCGACGAACAACCGGTGGAAAGATTGCCGCCCTTCAGGATCTGGGTCCAGGTGGCGCCGCCGTCGCTGGTTTTGTACAGGCCGCGGTCGGCGCTGTCCGACCACAAGGCGCCGGGCGCGCAGACATAGACGATATTGCCGTTGGTCGGATGCACGACGATCTTGGTGATGCGCTCGACCTTGGGCAGGCCCATCAGGGTCCAATTGTCGCCGCCATCGGTCGACTTGTAGACACCCTCGCCGACCGAGACCGAATTGCGCGTCCAGCCTTCGCCGGTGCCGACCCATACGGTCTGCGGATTGGTCGGATCGATGGCGATGGCGCCGATCGACTGCACCGGCTGCTTGTCGAACTTCGGCGAGAAGCTGGTGCCGCCGTCCTCCGACTT
>JAIXZK010000375.1 GCA_027489695.1 Sphingomonadales bacterium | reverse complement strand
CCGGGATTCCCCGCACAATTGCTGCCCGGCCCGTTCGGACGTCGGCCCAACCGCTGATATCCCACCCCCTTGCGGGGAGGGAGGCAAACTACACCGGCAGATTGTCGATCAGTCGCGTCGTGCCCATCCAGGCCGCCGCCAGTAGCCGGGCACCGGGCTCCAGCCGGTCGAGCGCGGTCAGCCGCTCGCCATCGACCAGCGCGACGTAATCGACGCGGGCAAAGCCAGCTGCCAGCAGGCGTTCGCCGGCCGCCGCCAGCACGCCGCCTACGGGCGCGCCGCCGCGCAATTCGCCCTGGGCGAAGGCCAGTTCCTGCGGCAGCGCCACGGCGCGGCGGCGCTCGTCGGTGGAAAGGTAGAGGTTGCGCGACGACAGCGCGAGGCCATCGGTATCGCGGACGATGGCGCCGCCGATGATGCGCGTGCCGAGATCGAGGTCGAGCGCCATGCGGCGGACGATGGCGAGCTGCTGCCAGTCCTTTTCGCCGAACACCGCGACATCGGCGCGGGCGGCGGCGAGCAGCTTGGTGACGACCGTCGCCACCCCGTCGAAATGCCCCGGCCGGGCGGCGCCGCACAGCACATCGGGCAGTTCCGACACGCGGACATGCGACGCGAAGCCCGGCGGGTACATGGTCGCGACATCGGGGGCATAGAGCAGCTCGCAGCCGACGCTCGCCAGCTTGGCGGCGTCGCCGGCTTCGTCGCGCGGGTAGCGATCGAGGTCCTCGGTCGGGCCGAACTGCTTGGGGTTGACGAAGATCGACGCTGCTACCTTGTCGGCATGCTGGAGCCCGGTGGTGACCAGCGCCAGATGCCCGGCGTGCAGCGCGCCCATCGTCGGTACGAAGCCGACGCGGTGGCCGGCACGTTGCCAGGTGGCGACAGCGGCGGTGAGTTCGGCGGGGGTGCGGACGATGCGCAGGGGCGCGGGCACGGCGTCGGGCACGGTGTCGGGCAAGGCGGAACCTTCCGGGGCGCCGCGATGTCGCGGCGATTGACAGAGGCCGGGCGCTGTGGGCCAAAGCGGCGGCATTGGCAAGATTGCCGCAGGGCAGGGGGCCGCCACGGCGGGCAGCGGGTGAGGCAGCAATGACCAACGGCCAGGCGCACGTCATCGTGCTCGGCAATGAAAAGGGCGGGTCGGGCAAATCGACCACCGCCGTCCATATCGGCGTGGCGCTGGCCCATGCCGGCTTCCGCATCGCCATGCTCGATCTCGATTCGCGCCAGCGCACCGTGTCGCGCTACCTCGAAAACCGTGCCCAGTTCGCCGCCAGCCGCGGCATCGCGCTGCCGACACCCGATCATGTCGTCATCGCCGAGGGCGACGACGGCCCGAACGAGGTGGCGCTGCGCCTCGACCAGGCGGCGGTGCTGGATTTCGTCGTCGTCGATACGCCGGGGCGCGATTCGCCGCTGGCCCGGGCGGCGCTGGCCCGCGCCGATACCATCGTCACCCCGATCAACGACAGTTTTGTCGATTTCGATCTGATCGGCCAGGTCGATCCCGAAACCTTCGAAGTGCGGCGCCCCAGCTTCTATGCCGAGCTGATCTGGGAGGCGCGCCGCGCCCGCGCCCGGCAAACCGGGCGCGAAGTCGATTGGGTGGTGCTGCGCAACCGCCTGTCGCACCTCGAGGCGCGCAACATGAAGCGCGTCGGCGCGGCGCTGGAGCAATTGTCGAAGCGCGTCGGCTTCCGCGTCGTCGGCGGCTTGTCGGAACGCGTCATCTACCGCGAATTCTTCCCGCGCGGCCTGACGCTGCTCGATCGCGGCGCCATGGACGACTTCACCTTGAGCCATGTCGGCGCCCGCACCGAATTGCGCAAGCTGCTCGACGGGCTGAACCTGCCGGGCTGGGACCCGGCGCGCCTCGCCGCATGATGGCGCCGGCCTGATGGGTCTGGTGCTGCTGCTCGCGGCGGGGCTCGGCTGGTGGCTGCACCACAAGGGCCTGTTGTTGCCGAATCTCTGGCGCCTGGGTGGCAGCGCCGTCGGACTGCTGCTGGCCGCGCGGCTCGTCACCACCGGCAAGCCGTTGATGGCGCTCATTGCGTTGGCCGCCGCCTATGGCTGGTGGGTCGCCCACCGCCCGCGCCGCGCTGACCCGCTCGCCAACGCCCGTGCCCTGCTTGGCGTCGCCCCCGGCGCCGATGTTGCGGCGATCAACGCCGCCTGGCGCAGCGCCATGAGCCGGGCGCATCCGGACGCCGGCGGCGACGCCGATGCGACGCGCGCGCTGCTCGATGCGCGCGAGGCATTGCTGGCGGAAGCAAAGAAAGGGCCTCCGGCGGGCCGGGGCTGAGCTACTGTATCGGCTTCTGCCCAAGACCATCCGCAATCGCTAGATCGGCTTCCGGACCGCAACATACAAAGCGAAGCCGGCCGGCCCGAACAGAAATTGCACCGGCAGGACGAGGATCATGGCGCCACGCGGCACGCCCTTTCTGCGCGCATCGGCAACGATCCAGCCGCCCATGAACAGCGATAATGTCAGGGATTCAAAATAGAGCAGCAGCAGCCGATCGCGATCAGCGAACCTCGTCGCCACGCCCTCGAGCGTGAACAGGTCGCCCGCGCCGGGGTGGATCGTCGCTGTGAGCAGGAGAGCAGCCCAGCCCACCGACAGGATGGCGGGAACGCAGAAGCCGCCAAAAGCGGTCAAGCGCCGTTCCCAAACGCCAGGTCGGGGCAGCGCGGCGGATAGCGCCAGGCCGGCCCAGGCCAGCAGCACGGCATTCCCCCAAATGCCGAACAGGGTTGCGCCGATCATGCGTCCGCGCCCGCAGCGTCTAGAAGGAAACGGCCCAGTTCGTCCTGTATATCGGCCGGCCACCCCGCGGTTCGGGTTTCGAAGGCGGCGCGGTCGGCCGCGAACAAGGCCCGTGACGCTTCCTCGAAGTTCGGCAAGTCGCCAGCCATGGCGCTCATGAAGCGGTAACCAGCCTCGGTGGCGCGGTTCGCACGGTCGCGGCCTTGCCGCTCCTTGATTGCCGAATCCACGATGCGACGCAGCATGGCGGATGCACCACCCGGCTGCTCGGCCAGCCAATCCCAATGGCGCGGCAGCAGCGTCACCTCGCGCGACACGACGCCCAGCTTCGGGCGGCCGCGTTCCCGTGCTGGCGTGACAGGCAATGGCGAGTCGCGGCGATAGCGATCCGCCACATCGGCTTCGTTGCCGCGCAGATCGAGATCGACGACGCGGCCGTTGGCACGGTCGAATACCAGAACGGGCGTGTGAGGGTCCGTTTCAAGCTGGCGTTTGACGGTGCCTGCGACCGCCGCGGGCAGCCCTGTTGCGATGCGCTTCGCGCCGGCAAACGCCACCCATTGATCATCGTCGTTCACGAGCGCCTCCCTTTGATCGGCTTTTATTGCCCGGGTAAAATGCGGGAGTCAATATTACCCGGGTGATATTGTGGCGGCCGAGCAGAGGCGAAAGCCGCGATGAGGCCGGGGGCATCAATTCGGCGGAAGCGCGCTTCCTGTCGGCGCCCGCCGCGCCGTCGCGCCATGCCTCGACTGTAACAGAGTCTTGGCAATTGGCCGTTAGGGGGCCATCAGTCGCGCCAGCGGGCAAGCACAAGAGAGACGCATGAGCCACAATTTCCACCCGACCTCCCTGCGCGAATATGACATCCGCGGCCTTGTCGGCGACACGCTGACCGACGCCGACGGCCGCGCCATCGGTCGCGGTTTCGGCACCATCGTCAAGCGCGCCGGTGGGTCGAAGGTCGCGGTCGGCTATGATGGTCGCACTTCCTCGCCCGGCTTTGCCGCGGCGGTCGTGAAGGGCCTCAATGAAGCCGGCGTCGATGCCATCGAGGTCGGGCTGGGGCCGACGCCGATGCTGTATTTCTCGGTGTACGAGCTCGGCTGCGACGGCGGCATCATGGTCACCGGCAGCCACAATCCGCCGGCCTGGAACGGCTTCAAGATGATGCTGAAGGACCGGCCGTTCTTCGGTGCCGACATCCGCCAGCTGGGCGAAATGGCCGCCGCCGGCGACTGGGAGAGCGGCGAAGGTTCGTCGCGCACGCTCGACATCATGGATCGCTATGTCGAGCGGCTGGTGCAGGATTGGGACGGCGCGGCCTTCACCGTCGCCTGGGATTGCGGCAATGGTGCCGCCGGGCCGGTGGTCGAAAAGCTCGTCCGCCTGCTGCCCGGCACGCATCATCTGCTGTTCACCGATGTCGACGGCAATTTCCCCAACCACCACCCCGATCCGACCGAGGAAAAGAACCTCGCCGATCTGAAGCGCGTCGTCGCCGAACAGGGCTGCGACTTCGGCCTGGCCTTTGATGGCGACGGCGATCGCCTGGGCGCCATCGATGGCCAGGGCCGGGTGGTATGGGGCGATCAGCTGCTCGGCATCCTCGCCGAACCGGTGCTGAAGGCGGTGCCCGGCGGCACCATCATCGCCGATGTGAAGGCCAGCCAGGCGCTGTTCGACCGCGTTGCCGAACTGGGTGGCACGCCGCTGATGTGGAAGACCGGCCACAGCCTGATCAAGGCCAAGATGAAGGACGTCGATTCGCCGCTGGCCGGCGAGATGAGCGGCCATATCTTCTTCAAGCACCAATGGTATG
>JAIXZK010000395.1 GCA_027489695.1 Sphingomonadales bacterium | reverse complement strand
TGCCCGAGGCGGCTGGCATCGTCGGTCAGGCGCGGCTGCACCTCGATCCAGGTGACGATATTGCCATGGATCGGCCCGGTGACGACGCCCTGCACCCAGAGTTGCGCATCGTCGGCGGCGGCGGGCGCGGCGGCGGCGAGCAGGAACAGGGCGACGACGGTGCGGATCATGACGGATTGGGTAGCCGATCGGCGTGGTGCCGGGCCAGTGGCAACCGTGTGTCGTGGCCGGCGGGCGTTGACGGGGCGGTCGCAAATGGGGTCTGTTTCACGCCGTTCGGCGGTGGGGGAGCGGCAGATGCGGAAGATGATGGCGGCAGCGCTGGCGGTGCTGGCTTTTTCGGTCGATGCCGCCGCCCAGCCGGCGATGGCACCGGCGGCTGCGAGCCAACCGGCGGGACATGCCGCGCTTGTTGCGCTTTTCGCCGAATGGCGGGCGTTCCTGCTGCCGCCGGCCGGCGATTATCGCGTTGCCTATGGCCCGGCAGCGATCGAGGCGCGTGCCCGGGCGCTGGCCGGCTTTCGCGCCCGGCTCGCTGCCATCGATACGGCCGGCTGGCCGACTGCCGCGCGCCATGACTGGCAATTGGTCGAAAGCGAGCTGAATGGCCTCGATTTCGAGCTGCGGGTGCTGCGGCCCTGGGCGCGCGACCCGAGTTTCTACGCCAATGTCTTCGCCGATCGCAGCGATGTGCCGCGCCACGAAGGCCCCTCGGCGCATCCGAATCTCGATCTTTACGACTTTTCCTGGCCGCTTTCGCGCGTCGATCAGCGCCGGCTGACGGCGGCGCTGGCGGCGATTCCCGCCAATCTTGCCGATGCCAAGGCCAATCTGGCCGGCAGCACCGCGCATGACCTGTGGGAATATGGCAGCGCCAGCTTTCGCGACCAGGCCGAAACGCTGGCGGCACTCGCCGAAAACCGGCTGGTGATGGTGACGCTGGATGGCCGCAAGCGCGCCGACATGGCCGGTGCGACGCCGGAATTGCGCGCCGCCATCGCCGCCGCGCACCAGGCAACGCTGGATTTTGCCGCCTGGGTCGCTGCCGAAGCACCAAAACATCAGGGGCCCGCCGGCGTCGGCATCGAAAACTACAATTGGTATGGAAAGAATGTCGCGCGCTCGCCCTATGACTGGGCGGCGCAGCGGGTGCTTCTGCAGCGCGAACTCGACCGCAGCCTCGCCTCGCTGCGGCTGGAAGAGGTGCGAAACCGCGCGCTGCCGCCACTCGCCGACCTCGATCTGGCGGCGTTTTCGGCGCTGGTCACCGCCCGCAAGGCGCAGTTCAGCCGCTTCATGGCCGATGCCGGGCTGCTGCCCGATGCGCCCTGGGCGACAAGCGCCCTCGCCGCGCAAGCCATCGACCATGTGCCGGCGGCGCGCCGCAACTTCTTCGCGCATGTGAACGCCGGCGATCCGACGCCGTTGCTGGCGCATTTCACCCATTGGATCGACCTCGAACGCTATCGCAGCGCACCACACGCCGACCCGATCCGCGCCACGCCGCCGCCGTTCAACAGCTTCGCCGACCGCTCCGAAGGCTTCGCCACCGCTTTCGAGGAAATCGCCCTGCACGCCGGCGCCTATGACGACATCCCGCGGGGGCGCGAACTCGTCTGGATCATGCTCGCCAACCGCGCCGCCCGCGGCCTTGCCTCACTGGACGTCCAGGCCAACACCATGACATTGGCCGAAGCCGGCCGCTTCCACGCCGGCTGGACGCCGCGCGGCTGGTCCGACCCGGCCAGCCCGCTCGTCGGCTTCGAACAACTGCTCTACGCCCGCCAGCCCGGCTATGGCGCCAGCTACATCAACGGCAAGCTGATGCTCGATCACCTGATCGCCGCCGCTGGCCACGCCGAAGGGCCGGCCTTCGACATGCGTGCGCTGATGACGCGGGTGATGGCAGCGGGGATCGTGCCGGTGGCGTTCATCGAAGCGGAAGTGGTGAAGTAAGAGGGCCTCCGGCGCTCGGAGGGGCTATGGCCCCAGACCCCATTTTGTGGGTTCGTTCCGATCCGGATGCGGCTGGTCAGCCGCGGTTTGCGGCCGCCGACCAACGCTTGAGCGCGGTATACACGACGGCCGAATAATAGCCGATCACGGCGAGCAGGAGCAAAGCGACCGCTTGCAGGATCGGACCGCCGAGCGTGTCATCAAAGTCGCGAGACCCGGCTGCGAAGAGGATCAGGTCTGATCCGATTGTGAATATCGCGAAGGCCAAGGGCATCACCATCAGGTGCAGCAACCAGGCTTTCTGAAGCCTCTTTGACCAGCGCCAGAAAACGACCGCCAAGGTTATCGGAGCGAAGGTCGCGATGACCCAGCCGAGGCATCCCAACACAATTTCCGTGGCGGACATGGGCTTCCAGCTCACATAGAGACCGGCGGCATCCAAGGCCGCTCGCCAAAAGAAAAACGTGGTCACGGCAATCGCCAGCAGCGCAAACAGGTCCATGCGGTTCGGCTTGAAGCGGCTCGGCATGACCGAACGATAGCGTTTCAGCGAGCGCCCGCAACGGGGAGCGAAAGCCTTCGGCGATGCGCGAGATCGCCAACAAAATGGGGTCTGGGGCCTAAGGCCCCAGCCGCCGGAGGCCCTATCTTCTGCCTCTTTTCACCCCCCGCGGCACCCGCGACTGTCCGGGACGCGGCCCCGACCGCACCCGATCGCGGCGGATTCGCGGTGCCGCATCGCTGCCGGGCAGCTCGAAACGCAGCGCGCCGGTGATCGGATTGGCTTCGGCGAGGCGCAGGTCGAGGCGTTGGCCGATGGTGTAGCGGGTGCCGGTTTCCATGCCTTCGAGCACGCGCGAGGCGTCATCATAGACGAAACGTTCGTCGCCGAGCGTCGAAACCGGCACGAGGCCGTCGCCGCCCAGGCCTTCGACGGTGGCAAAAAAGCCGAACTTGGCGACGCCGGTGATGCGGGTGGCGAGGATTTCGCCGGTTTTTGTCGAGAGGAACGCCGCGACATAGCGGTCGATGGTGTCGCGTTCGGCCTCCATGGCGCGGCGTTCGGTCATTGAGACATGGTCGGCGGTGCGCGCCAGCACCGCGGCTTCGGCCGGCGACAGGCCGCCGTCGCCGAGTTTCCAGGCTTCGACCAGGCTGCGGTGCACGATCAGATCGGCATAGCGGCGGATCGGCGAGGTGAAATGGGCGTAGCTGGCGAGTGAAAGCCCGAAATGCCCCTTGTTGTCGGGCGAATAATAGGCCTGGGTCTGGGTGCGCAGCACCTGTTCCTGCACCTGGTCGGCGTAATCCTGGCCCTTGGTGCGCGCCAGGATGCGGTTGAAGGTGGCGGGCTTGATGACCTGGCCCATGGCGAAATTCTGGCCGAGGGTTTCGAGATAATCCTTCAGCGCGACGAGCTTTTCGCGGCTGGGGGTTTCGTGGTCGCGGTAGACGCAGGGGGCCTTTTTCGCCTCCAGCGCGCGGGCGGCGGCGACATTGGCGGCGATCATGAAATCCTCGATCAGCCGGTGAGCGGCAAGGTGCTCGCGGATGGCGATGCTGGCGATGCGGCCGGCGTCATCGAGGACGACCCGGCGTTCGGGGAGTTCGAGCGCCAGCGGTTCACGATCGTCGCGGGCTTTCGCCAGCGTCCCCCAGGCGTCCCATAACGGCTTGAGAACGGGCAGCCATTCGCCGGCGCCGGTGTCGATGCTGGCCTGCGCATCCTCATAGGCGATGTTGGTGACGCAGCGGATGACGGCGCGGGTGAAGCGCTGGCTGAGCACCGTGCCGCCAGGATCGATCTCGAGATGGCAGGCGAGCACGGCGCGGTCGCGGCCCTCGACCAGCGAGCAGACATCGGCGGACAGCACTTCCGGCAGCATCGGCACGACGCGATCGGGGAAATAGACGCTGTTGCCGCGCCGCC
>JAIXZK010000422.1 GCA_027489695.1 Sphingomonadales bacterium | reverse complement strand
GTCGAGACTTACGGCGCGCTCGCCAATTTGAAGAAGCTGCTGGAAGGCAACTGGCACCGCGGCGTGGCGGTGCCGGCCGAGCCGCCGCCGCCACCGCCGCCGATCGCCGAGCCGGCGACGGAGCCGCCGGGGCCGGACCAGGCCGAGTTCCGAATGTTCCGCGCCGACCTGCGCCGCGCCCTCGGCGACCGGACTTTCGACAATTGGGTCGCGGCGCTGCGCTGGTCGCGTGACGGGCCCAATCTTGTCGGCTGGGCACAGACGCCATTCCTGGCCGATTTCGTGGCGACGAATTTCGCCGACAGGATCCGCGCCGTGGCGCGGGCGACGCTGGGCGTCTCGGCACCGGCCGGCAGCGTGCGCATCATACACGAACGCGAGAAGGTGATGGCGTGACGATCAAGCGCGACGGCAAGAGCACGATCGACCCGACCGCCCGCATCAAGAGCAAGGGCCGGCGCGGTGCCAGGGAGCGCGCCGGCGAAACGCGCCGGGCGAAGGCGCTGCACCTGCGCATCCGCAAGCGCCGGGTCGGGTTGTGACCCGTGCTGGTCATCCTATGCCATCGCTGGCTGTGCGAGGTGCGCGGCTTGCGGTGCGTGCTAGCGGACGGCCATGACGGCGCCTGCCGGGCCGGATCAACAGCGGATCAGCGAATACCGCCGCCGGGCGGCGCCAGCGGCCAGCAGCGTGCAGCTGGCGTCGAAGCGGCCAACGGTGACGCGGGCGAGGATCCTGCCGTAGCGATCGGCGCCGGCGGGGCGGACGATCGCGCGGCCGGCGACGACGAACTGGGCCAGCAGCGCGCGGCTGCGCCACGGGTTGCCCGGCGTGCACACGCGGCCGCGCCGGCAGTGGCCGGGCAATTCGGGCGCATCGATGCCGAGCAGGCGGACGCGGCGGGGCAGGTTCGAACAGGCCAGCGTGTCGCCATCGATGGCGCGCGGCGCCTGGCAGACGATGGCCGGCGGCAGGTTCGGCAGGGGCGCAAGGAACATCGCCGGCGACGGTAACGCACGTCCTTAACGATTTCGAGACAATTGGAACAAAAACGGTCCGGAATCTTGCAAAATGGTTCCGTATCGGACAAAGCGATCTGGCGGCAGCGAGGGGCGAGCGTGGCGGGGCGACGGGCAGTGGCCGGCATGACGGGCGAAGCCGCCCGCGTGCCGGCCGCCAACCCGGCCAGCGACGCCGCCTTCCGCCGCAAGCACCGCGAGCCGGCCGCGCCGGTGATCGTCACCCTCGCCAACCTCGCGCCGATCGCCCGCCGCGCCGAACGGCTGCGCAGCCAGGCCCGGCGCCGCGCCGCGGCCGAGGAAGCCATTCCGCCGACGCCTCAGCAGCTGGGCCGCAACATCTACGAAACCGTGCAGGTGAAAGACCCGGACGCCTGCGCGGCGCGGTTCGTCAAGCGCAACACGACGGGGCGCAACCTTGAACGCTGGCGCGCCCGCGACCTGATCGGCGATCGCGAATTCGACGCCGGCGAGCGGTACCGCACGACTTTCGAAATGAGCGGCTGGCTGCCGCGCGTCACCGCCCGCTACGGCGTGTTCACCGGCGGCGGCGAGCCGACGCCGCCGGGGCCATCCACCCACCAGCAGATGGACGCCTGGAACGCCTGGCGCACGGCGCGCGCCGAAATCGCCTGGCCGCTGCGCGAGGGGTTCGACCTGCTGGTGCTGCACGACATGGGGATGAGCGACGTCGCCAACGACAGCGCCAGCGACCCGGCCGGGATCTTCGGCCCGCGATCGGGCCTGCCGGCGGTGGCGGTGGCGCTGCTGCAGCTGGCGACCTTCTACCGGCTGTGATGCCTCATTTTAGGGCAGAACAGTTGACAGCGAGTGTACATTCGACTTAGCGGTTTCAGTCAGGGGTGGAAATCCGCCCGAATTCACGCCCGCGAGAGGGCTTTTTGCGGCTCCGATGGTAACATCGGGGCCGCCATCGTTTCCGGGAGGCAGCATGGCCGCACGCGCGCCGCTGCAGACCTCCCACACCCACCGCCGCAGCTATGCCGAGCGCGCCGACGAGATCGCCGCGCTGATCAACGACATCTGCCAACTGCGCAGCGACCCGGACCGATGGCACCAGGCCAAGAACGCCGCCGCCGTCGCGGCCCGCCGCCTCGCCGCGGCGCTGCGCGCCGATGGATTGTGAAAGAGCCGATGCCATGGCCGACCCTTATCTTCGCGCCGCGCTGCTGACGATCGCAGGCTCTGCCATCGTCGACGCCGTGATCGGCCCGGAAGGCGAGCTGACGCTCGACCAGCTCGTCGCCGACATCGAGGCCAAGGCCGAGCTGCAGCGCATCGCCGATGCCGCCGAGGCCGAGCGCTTCGCCGCCGAGCTCGAGCGCGACGCCGCGCTGGGCAGTCACGCCGACTGGCCGGACCTGTGAGCGGCATCGTCGATCATCCGTCGGCGCAGTATCCGGCCTGGCTGGGCGCCGCCGGCAAGCCGCTGGTACCGATCACGGTAATTGTCGGGCCGAGCGGCAACGGCGCCAAGGCGCTGGCGCTGGCGCGCGCCGAATCGGGGCATGTCGTTTACGACAAGAACGACGTCATCACCGAGCTTTCCGGCATGCCCTGGCCGCAGGCGCCGGAGTTTATCCGCCCCGCACTGCAACGTCGAAATGCCTTTCTGGCCAGCCTGGCGACGCCGGCCGGCGTCGCCGGCATCCGCCACGTCTGGTTGATCGAGCACAGCCCGGAAGCCTGGCAGCGGCGGTTCTGGTCCGAACGACTTGGCGCGCAGATCCTGCTGGTCGATCCGGGCCGCGATCGCGCGCTGGTCGCAGCGGCGGCCGAGGGCGTCGAAGCCAAATGGGTGCACCGCTGGTACGCCGACGCGGCGAAGGGCGCCGGCCGGCCGGCGGTGGCGATCGCGGCGGCCGAGCCGAGCAATCGCGGCTATGACGGCCGCCACCGCAAGATGCGCGACAAGCAGCTGGCGAAGCAGCCGCTGTGCCAGATGTGCCTGGAGGTCGGGCGATCGACCCCCGCCACCGTGCTGGATCACATCAAGCCTTACCGGCGGCCCGATAAATCGATCGATCACAAGCTGTGGGGCGATCCGAAGAATCATCGGTCGCTTTGCGAAGACTGCCACAACGCCAACGGCGCGCAGCGCGCCCGGCCGGAGAAGCCACCCGGCGCCGGCGTCGACGGCCGGCCGCTCGATCCCGCCCATCCGTGGAACAAGAATCGTGACTGACCTGCCCGGCCGCTTCACCGACGTCGACAAGCCGATCGGCTGGCTGAAGCCGAACCCGCGCAACGTCCGCACCCACAGCGACGAACAGGTGGCGCAGATCGCGGCGCTGGTGAAGCGCTACGGCTGGACGACGCGGATCCTCGCCGACGACGACGGCCAGATCATCGCCGGCCACGGCCGCCTTGCCGCGGCGCGACTGCTCGGGCTGGCGACGGTACCGGTGCGGATCGCCAGCGGCTGGAGCGAAGAGGAAATCCGGCTCTACATCCTGGCCGACAACCAGGTCGCATTGAACGCCGGCTGGGATGCCGAGCTGCTGGCGCTCGAGCTTCGCGAGCTGGCCGAGGCCGGCGCCGATCTCGACCTCGCCGGCTTTCCGGCCGACGAGCTGGCCGGGTATCTGGGCCCGGACCTGGCGTCGATCGACGGGGCGCGGATCGACCGCGTCGAGACGGCGGCGGTTGCCGATGTGTTCTGGATCAACGTCACCGGGCCGCTGGCCGACCAGGCCGAGGTTCTGCAGCGGCTGCGGGCGATCATGGACGATCATCCGGCGGTGACGGTCAAGCTCGGCACCACGGCGCGCGATGGGTAAATTCGCCGGCAAGATGGCCGCCAAGGCGGTGAAGACGGACAACCATCCGGCGCGCGCCAATGCCAAGGTGGCGCTGCGGCGCCGGGTGCTGGCCAGCATCGGCGCCGGCGAAGCACAGGTGTTCGATGCATTCGCCGGATCGGGCGCGATGCACCGCGCGGTCTGGCACGATGCCGCCGGCTATGTCGGCTGCGACCTGCGATGGTTCGGCGGCGATCGCCGGGCTTTCGTGGCGGACAATCTGCGGGTGCTGCGGGCGATCGATCTGGCGCGGTTCACGATCTTCGACCTCGATGCCTATGGCAGCCCGTGGCGGCAGGCGATGATCGTCGCGGCGCGGCGGGCGCTGGTGCCGGGCGAAAAGCTGGCGCTGGTGCTGACCGATGGCAGTCCGATGAAAGCGCGGCTGGGCGCGGTGCCGGCCGATCTGGCGGCGCTGGCCGGGGTGCCGCGCGAGGCGGCGGGAATGTCGAAGCGCTGGCGCGAGCTGACGGCGCGGGCGCTGACGACGCTGGCCGGGCAGATGGGCGGCGAGCTGCTGGAATTCTGGGCGGCCGATATCGGCAGCCGGCCGATTCTCTATTCGGCGGCGGTGATCGGCGGCAGGTCCGCCAGCTGAGCCTGCCCGGTGCGCAGGCGGAACAGCCACCAGGCGGCGGCGGGCATGCGGCGCGCGGCGGTATCGCGGGCGGGGTCCGCCTCCCAGCGTTCCCATGCGGCGGTGGTGTTGAAGACGGCGCGAGCGGCGGCATCGATGCCGAGGCCGGCGGCAAGGCGCGCGGCCTGAACCTCGCGCCAGTCGGGCGAGCGGTCGGGGGCGTCGGCGCGCCGGGAACGGCCTGCATGGGGCATGGGAGCGAAGCTAGCCGGGGCGAGGGGCAAAGAAAAGCCGCCCCCGGCGCGAGGCCGGAGGCGGGCAGGGGTTGAACGTCAGGCGCCGGTGCTGAGGCGCCAAGCGCGGCGCAGCTCGCCGTGCCAGACGGGATCGATGACGCGATCGGCCAGCGCGCGTTCGCCGCGCCGGGCCGGGCCGATGATCCAGCGCCGGGTACCGAGGCGATCGGAGACGTAATCCGCGAAGGCCGGGGGGACTGGCGGCGGGGCGGGCGGCGGTGCCGCCTGTCCCTTGTTCGCGGCGCGGGTGGCTGCGGCCTTGCGGGCAGCGGCGAAGCGGTCGCGGTTGGCCATGGCCTTGCGGGCGGCGGCGCTGCGGCGGGCGGCGAGGCTTTCGGGTTCCGGCTCGGGCGTCCAGGCCGGCGGCGGCTTGGCCGGGTCGGGCCAGGGCAGCGGGGCCGGCGCCTCCGGGTCCGGCCACGGCTGCGGCGCGGGCGGCGGCGCGGGCGGGGCCGGTTCGATGGCAGGCGGCGCCGGCAGGCGTTGCGGCTTGGCCGGGCGCGCGGCCTCGGTCGCGGCGGCGATCGCGGGCGCCAGCGCCGGGTCAGGCCCGGTCAGCGGCCGGCGGTCGCGGTGGATGGTGAAGCCGGCGGGATGGGTGAAGAGGCGCGCCGGCAGGCGTTGCAGCCCGGTCGCAAGCGCCTCGATCGATTCGAAGCTGGCGCGGACGATGTAGCGCGTTGGGCCAAGGTGCAGGATGACGGCGCCGGCGTCCCATTGCGGTTGATGCTTGGCGCCGGGCGCGGCGAGGTTGTTCCATTGCTTGCCGCGCAATTCGATGCGCGCCTTGCGGTTGGCGAGGGCGGCGCGTTCCCCCTCCGATCCGGGGGCGGCATTCTGTTCGTGGCGAAGCTCGGTGGCGAGCAGCGCCAGAGCCGCCAGACAGGCGGATTTGCAGGATTGTGGCATTTGTCACTCCGTCCCCCTGAACGCCGAGGGGCGCGGCCCGGTTGGGCAAGGTGCCAGCCGGCGGGTGCCGGCTGGCGGGTTGGTCAGGCGTTGGCCGGCAGGTGGCTGAGGATGCGGCCGGCGGCGCGGGCGGCGTCGGCATAGGCCGAAAGCGGCGCGGTGGCGGTGAAGCCGTTGTCCCGTTCGATCGGCAGGCCGAGCTTGCCGCGCAGGCGCTTGAGCTCCTCGAGGCTGACGGTGCCAAGCTCGGGGAAGCCGAGGCCAAGATCGCAGAGGCCGAAGGCGATGCCTTCCACCGGGTCAAGCTCGGTCAGCAGCCAGGTCGCTTGCGCGTCGGGGGTGAAGAGCTTCCCCACCGGGGGCGGGTCGCCGTCCTCGCCGCAGCGGGCGAAGTTGGCCACGAGGTTGCGATAATCCTCGCCGGTCAGAAAACGATACATTCACAGTCTCCGTCCCCCTGAAAGCGCGAGGGGCCGCATCGGCGCCGATGGCGCGGATTGGTCAGCCGGGCATGAAGCCGGCCGGGAAAGCGCGGTGCAGGGTAAAGTCCAAAAGCGCACCGCCTTTGCCATGGGGATCGATCTTCGCTGCAGAGGCGGCGCTGAGGCCGTCCTCGCGGCAAAGCGGGTTGTTGGCGTAGCGGCCCCATTGCTTGTGGAAGAACGGAACAGCGAAGGCGGCGGCGAGGTCGCGGACCTCGCGCACCCAATCGGGGAGAAGGTCGCGGGCGCGGGGGCCGGATTCGCCGCCGGTGATCGCCCAGCCGATGCCGGCGATATCGTGCCGGCCGAAGCGGGCGACCATCGGTTCGATCGACAGGAAGGTGACCGCCGCCGGGAAGCGCTGCACGAAGGGGATTCGGTCGGCCACGCGGCCATCCTCGACGGTGGCCCCAAGCCAGACATTATCGGGGACGCGGGCGATGCCCATGCGGGCGAGCGTCGGCGCCACCAGCTCCGGGCGCTTGGTCAGGATTTGGAAAACGTGGCGGCGGCATTCGGTCATGATGTCGAGCGCGTCGGCGCGGTCGCGATCGCTCGCGGCCGGGTGCCAGAAATCCGACATCGAGTTGACGAAGATCAGCGATGGCTCGCGGATGGCGAGGGGCTTGCGGAAGGTCGCCGGGCTGGCGCGGTTGACGCGGCCGGACCAAAGGCCCCGATCGGTGGTGAGGCCCTGATAGGTTGCCTGCCCCATCTTGGCGAGGCGCACGGCCAGACGCTCGGCGTAGCAGTTGCGGCAGCCTTCGCTGACCCGGCTGCACCCGGCGAAGGGGTTCCATGTGTGGTGCGTCCATTCGATGGACGTGCTGCGCGCGGGCGCGCTGGCGGCAGGCATTGGCGTTCCGTCCCCCTGAAAGCCCGAGGGGCAGCGCCGGCGGCGCGCCCCCGGCAGAGGGATAGGAGCAAATCGACGACTTTGCGGTCAAGCCCTTTGTAACTGGCCGGTCCACCGCCTTTCGACGGGAGGCCCGACATGCGTGGACGAAAGCCCAACCCGCCGCCTGCTGGCCGCTGCTTGGCCGACTGCCGGGCAACCGGCACCGAATCTGTCACGACGACTGCTGACGCGGCGCGCGGCCCGGTGTCCGGCCTGACCGAACCCGATTGGCGCCTGGTGGCGATGCCCGATTGGGGCGATGGCGCGGCCGAGCTGGCGCAGGCGAAGTGGCGCGAGCTCGAGCGCGAGCTGGCGCTGATCGGCACGCTGGGGCCGGAGAATGCCGACGCGCTCGAAATGCTGTGCGTCCAATATGCGCGATGGAAGATGGCCGAGGCGCAGGTGTCGAAGCTGGGGCCGATCATCCGCGCGCCGAAAACAGGCGTGCCGATGCACAACCCCTATCTGCCGGTGGCGAACGCCGCGGCCGATCGATATCTGAAACTTGCCGCCGAGCTGGGCCTGACCCCGGCGATGCGCGGCCGGGTGACGAAGCGCAGGCTGCCGGCGATCGCCGGCCGGGCGAGCAAGGTTGAGCTTTGAACCGGCGCGCACCGCGACAGCCTGAACCGCCGCCGCAGCCCGACCGCACCAGCGACTTTGCCCGCGCGATCGTCAACGGCGAGATCGTCGCCGGTGAGTTCGTGATCGCCGCCTGCCAACGCCACCTGAACGACATCAAGGCCGGCCGGGAACGCGGGCTGATCTGGCGGCCGGACAAGGCCGAGGCGATGATCGACGCCTATCCGGCGTACTTCACGATCACCGACGGGCCGAAAGCGGGCGCGGCGTTCGACCTGCTCGACTGGATGCTGTTCTGCAGCGGCAGCCTGTTCGGCTGGTTCCGGCTGGGCAGCGACGACGTCGAGCGGCCGCGGTTCAAGGCCGCCTGGATCGAGACGGCGAAGGGCCAGGGCAAGAGCCCGTGGATGGCGTCGACGGCGCTGCTGTGCATGGCCGGGCTCGGCCGACAGCGCGCCCAGGCTTTCGCCTTTGGGCCGAAGGAAGATCAGGCGCGGATCATGATGCGCGACGCAGCTGCTGCCGTGCGTAGCCAGATGCCGCAGGAGGAAGAGGGCGTTACCCTTGAAAGCAAGGGCGTTTTCGTGGTGCGCGGGCTGGGCGACAATGCCTGGAAGATCGAGCACCCGCGCACCCGGTCGACCTTCCGGGTTCTGACCGGCAAGGGCGCGAAGGATTCGGGCATCCGGCCCGACTTCGCGTTCGGCGACGAAATTCACGAGATCGTCGATCCCGCGTCGATCGACATGATCCTGGCCGGCATCGCCAAGAATTCGCACGGCGGGATGCTGATCCTGTGCACCAACACCCCGGCGCTGACCCAGGCGCTGGGCACGTCGATGAGCGACACGGCGCAGCGGATCGTGACCGGCGAGACGCCCGACGACAGCTGGTTCGTGTGGATCACCCGCGTCGATGTCGCCGACAGGAAGACGGTGCTCGACACGCCTGCGGTATGGCCGAAGGCGATGCCGGCGCTGGGGATCACTTACCCCTGGGACAATATCCACGCCGAGGTTGCATCGGCGCGAACCAACCCGGCCAATCTCGCCCGGCTGCTGCGGCTGTTCATGGGCGTGCCGACCGGCGCCGTCGAATTCTGGATGGACGATCCGGAGATGTTCGAACGCGCGCTGCGGCCGGTGTCGATCGAGGAGCTGATCGGCCTGCGCGGCTGGCTGGCGCTCGACCTTTCGTCGAAGCACGACCTGACCAGCCTGACCGGCACCTTCGAATGGTTCGACGCCGAGGGGCGGCAGAACCTGCTTTCGAAGAACTGGTACTGGACGTGCAGCGCCAATCTGGAAAAGCGGTCGCGGCAGGACCGGATGCCCTACGACAAATGGGCGGCCGAAGGCTTCATCACCGTCGTCGAGGGCGATGCGATCACCAAGGATTACATCGCGGCCGCGGTCGCCGATCTGTGCGCCCAGCTCGATATCGACTTCATGGCCTATGACGTCGCCGACAGTCACAATTTCATCGAAGCCTGTGAGCGGATCGACTTCCCGGTGTGGAAGTACAAGCCGGGGGAGCCGCAGGGGCGGGGCCTGAAGCTGGTACCGCACTCGCAGGGCACCCGGCGGTCGTTCGAAGGCAAGCAGCTGTGCATGCCGGAGTCGATCGCGGCGCTCGAGGATCATCTTCGCCTGACCACGACGATCATCGACGACAACCCGGTGACCTATGCCTGCGTCTCGAACGTCAGCCTGAAGATCGACGCCACCAGCAATCGCGGGTTCGACAAGCAGCGCAGCCGCGGCCGAATCGACGGCGCGGTGACGCTGGCGATGGGCCATGGCGCGGCGACGTTCTCGGCAAAGCCGGCCAAGCGGCCGGGCATCGTGATCCTCTGAAGGAGGCGCCGGCATGGCAGATACGACGGCCGGCCCTGGCGGCTGGTGGCAACGGCTGACCGGCTGGGGCCGCAAGTCATCGGTGCTCGATGCCGGCCTCGTCGCCTGGCTGGATGTCTTCGGCCGCACCGAAAGCAAGAGCGGCCAGGCGATCACCATCACCACGGCGATGGAATGCGCGGCCTGGTTCTGCGCAGCGCGGGTCATCGCCGAGGGCTTGGCCCAGCCGCCGTGCCGGGTGGTGCAGGAGGATGAGCGCGGCACGATCCGGATTGCCCGCGAGCATCCGCTGTACTGGCTGCTGCACCGCAAGCCGAACGACTGGCAGACGAGCTTCGAATTCCGCGAGCAGCTGGGGCTGCACCTGGTGTTCTGCGGCCAGGCGTTCGTGTTCATCAACCGCGCGCCCGATGGCCGCATCCTCGAGCTGCTGCCCTATGAGCCGGCGCGGGTGACGATCACCCGCCACAGCGACACGACGATTTCCTACCAGCTGATGACCGAGGCCGGGCAGACGGTGCGGGTGGGGCCGCAGAACCTGTGGCACCTGAAGGGGCCGAGCTGGAACGGCTGGTCTGGCCTGCACGCGGTCAAGCTGGCGCGCAACGTCCTCGGGCTGGCGCTCGCGGCCGAGGAGTTCGGCAGCGAGCTGTTCGCCAATGGCGCGCGGCCGTCGGGCTATCTCAAGGTCGAGGGCGAGCAGCCGACCAACGAACAGATCGACATCATCCGCCGCCAGTGGGCCGAAGCGCACACCGGCAGCGGTAACCGGCACAAGGCCGCGGTGCTGGCCAACATGGCGTGGACGGCATTGGGCACGACGCCCGAGGACGCGCAGTTTCTTGAAACCCGGTCTTTCCAGATCCTGGAGGTGGCGCGCGCGACGCGGGTGCTGCCGATCATGCTGATGCACCAGGAGAACACCGCCGGCTATGCCAGCGTCGAACAGATGTTCCTGGCGCATGTGACCCACACGCTGGGGCCGTGGTGGGAGCGGTTCGTCCAGTCGGCCGAGGCGTCGCTGCTGACCGCCGAGGAGATGGCCGCCGGCTTCTGCGTCAAGCTCTACGACAACAAGATGATCCGCGGCACCGCCAAGGAGCGGGCCGAGACGCTGGCCATCATGCGCCAGAACGGCATCATCACCGCCAACGAATGGCGCGACGAGGAAGATCTGTCGCGCAGCGAGGCGCCCGACGCCGACGCCTTCATGGCGGCGCAAAATCTCTACGGCCCGACACCGGGCAGCCAGCAAAGGGGGACCCAGGCATGATCTTCCTGCTGCGCGGGGCGACTGTTGATCGCATCGAAGCCGCCGACTGGGCTGATGCCGAGGCGAAGGCGGCGGCGATCGGCGCCGAAGTGATCGGCGAGCTGGTCGAGGATGTGACCGGCGAGCGGACGGCGATCGAGGCGAAGTTCAGCCTGGTCGCCGACAGCCGCACGGTCGAGGGCTATGCCGCCGTCTTCAACAACCGCGACAGCGGCGGCGATGTCATCGTGCCCGGCGCCTTCACCGACTGGCTTGCCAAGGGCGAGATGCCGATCATGCTGTGGCAGCATAATCCGCAGGGGATGCCGCTGGGCCGTTGGCTGTCGGCAGAGCCCGATGCCACCGGCCTGAAGATGCGGGGCGAGCTGCTCGACACCAGCTTCGCCCAGGATGTCTACAAGGCCCTGAAGGCGGGCGCGCTGACCGGCCTGTCGATCGGCTATCGCGTCAAGGCGCAGAAGCGCGCCGGCGCGACCCGCCAGCTGACGGCGCTCGACCTGCTCGAAGTGTCCTTCGTCACCTTCCCGATGAACCCGCTGGCGCGCGTCACCGCGGTCAAGGGCGTCGATGAGATCATCACCATTCGCGACCTCGAAAGGACCCTGAGGGACCTGGGGATTTCGAGGTCCGACGCCGAGCGCATCTGCGCCCGGTACCAGGCCAAGGGCGCTCAGGGGGATCCTGAGCCGACTGCGGCTGCCGTCGCTGCCTTGCGGCAGCTCACCAGCAACATTCGGAGTATGACCCCATGAAGCAACTCAAGACTGTCTCGCGCGCCGCGCTCGCCGCTGCGCTGCCGCATATGGAATTCAAGGAAGCGGCGCCCGACCAGGGCGAATTCAAGGCGGCGATCGATGCCGTTTCCAAGGCCGTCGCCGATTTCCGCGCGGCCCACGCCGAGGAGATCAAGGGCATCGAGAAGAAGTTCGACGATGTCGTGACCCAGGACAAGCTGAAG
>JAIXZK010000043.1 GCA_027489695.1 Sphingomonadales bacterium | reverse complement strand
TGTAGGAAAATTCCAGCCATCGGGAAGAGAAAAGGGGGCCTCCGGCGGCTGGGGCCGTGGGCCCCAGACCCCATTTTGTTGGTCGCCGCTTGACCTGAACGGCTCGTGCTAGCGGATGAAATCGAAATGGGGTCTGGGGCCTAAGGCCCCAGCCGCCGGAGGCCCCTTTTTCTTCTACAACCGCACCCGGATCGAGCCCGCATGCGCCGCCAGCCCTTCCGCATCGGCGATCGCGGCGCCGGCGGGGCCGATGGCGGCGAGGCCGGCGGGCCCGCAATCGAGGAAGGTCGTGCGCTTCATGAAGTCGCTCACCGACAGGCCGGAGGCGAAGCGGGCGCGGCGGCCGGTGGGCAGCACATGGTTGGGACCGGCGAGATAATCGCCGGCGGCTTCCGGCGTGTGGCGGCCGAGGAACACCGATCCGGCGTGGCGCATGCGGGCGAAGATCGTTTCGGGCGAGTCGATCATCAGCTCGGCGTGCTCGGGCGCCAGCGCATCGAGCAGCGGCAGCGCGTCGTCGAGCGTGTCGATGACGATGATCGCGCCGAAATCGCGCCAGCTCGCCGCGGCGACGGCGGCGGTGGCGAGGCTGGCCAGTTGACGCTCGACCGCGGCCGTGACGGCATCGGCTTCGGTGGGCGATGTGGTGATCAGGATCGATTGCGCCACCGGGTCATGCTCGGCCTGGGCGAGCAGGTCGGCGGCGATCCAGTCGGGGTTCGACTTGCCGTCGGACAGGATGACGACTTCGGACGGCCCCGCCACCATGTCGATGCCGACCACGCCGTAGAGCTGGCGCTTGGCTTCGGCGACCCAGGCGTTGCCGGGGCCGGTGATCACGTCGACGCGCGGGATGGTGGCGGTGCCGAAGGCCAGCGCCGCGATCGCCTGGGCGCCGCCGATGCGGAACACCTGGGATACGCCGGCGCGGTGGGCGGCGGCGAGCACCAGGGGATTGGCTTCGCCGCCCGGCGTCGGCGTCACCATCACCAGCCGCTCGACGCCGGCGACGACCGCCGGAATGGCATTCATCAGCACCGAGGACGGATAGGCGGCGCGGCCGCCGGGCACATAAAGGCCGGCGGCTTCGACGGCGCTCCAGCGCACGCCTGTCCGCACGCCGGCGGCATCGGTCGCGTCATTGCCCTGCGGTTTCTGGCGATCGTGGAAGGCGCGGATACGATCGGCGGCAAGATCGAGGGCGCGGCGCAGATCGGCGTCCAGCCCGGTGTAGGCGGCAGCGCAATCCGCCGCCGGGATCGCCCAGCCGGTAGCGGCGAGATCGACCCGATCGAAGCGCGCCGTCAGCTCGGCGATGGCCCCGTCGCCGCGCGCTCGCACATCGGCGATGATGCGCGCCACGTCGGCCGAGACATCGGCATCGCCATCGCGCCGCGCCGCCACCAGCGCCGCGAAGGCTGCGGCAAAGCCGGCGTCGCGCGCCTCAAGCCGCAACGGCATCGCGGCCCTCCACCAGGGCGCGGATGGCATCGACCAGCGGCACCACGGCGGGGTGCGTCTTGAAAGCGGCGCGGTTGACGATCAGCCGGCTGGTGACCGGCGCGATCACCTCGACCTCGACCAGGCCGTTCTCGGCGAGCGTGCGGCCCGTCGAGACCAGATCGACGATACGGTCGGCAAGGCCGGTCAGCGGCGCCAGTTCCATGGCGCCATTGAGCTTGATGCATTCGGCCTGGATACCGGCGGCGGCGAAGTGGCGGCGGGTGACGGCGGGATATTTGGTGGCGACGCGAACATGGCTGAGCGCACGCATGTCGTCGGCGAGGGTCGCCGGCTGCGCCACCGACAGGCGGCAGTGGCCGATGCCGAGATCGACCGGGGCATAAAGCTCCGAAAAGGCGAATTCCATCAGCACGTCGTTGCCGGCGATGCCGATCTGCGCCGCGCCATGGGCGACGAAGGTCGCCGCATCGAAGGCGCGCACCCGGATGATGCGGACATCGGGGCGCGAGGTTTCGAACATCAGCTTGCGGCTGTCCTCGTCGGCGAAATCGGGTTCGGGGACGATGCCCAGCCGCGCCAGCAACGGCACGGCTTCCTTGAGGATGCGGCCCTTGGGCAGCGCGAGAATGATCGGCGGGGTCATGACCCGCCGGCGATTAGCGGCGCCGGCGGCAAAAGGCCATCGCGCTATTGCCCGGCGGGCGACGGCGCCAATGCCGCATGCGGCGGATTGTGCTTTTCGAGGAAGGTGACGAGCGCGTTCAGCATCCACACCCGCGTCGTGCCGCGCGACAGCCAATGGTCCTCGGCCGGCAGGGTGACGAATTCATGCGGCTTGCCGGCGTTGCGCAAGGCCGTTGCCATCTGCTCGCTCTGCGAAAAGGCGACGACGGTATCGTCCTTGCCGTGGATGAGCTGCACCGGCACCGTGACGCGCGCCGCCAGCTTGGCCGGCGACAGCCGGTCGAGCGCCGGATCGGTGGGCGTCGCGACGCCGTAATAGCGCAGCAGATAGCGCAGTACCGGGCTGTACTTGGTCGCTTCGGCGGTCAGTTTCAGCCCGAGATGGGAGCGGATGTCGCTGACGCCAGCCAGCGAGGCGGCACAGCGATAGATGCCCGATTGCAACGTCACCCCGGCCAGCGCCGCATAGCCGCCATAGCTGGCGCCGATGATGCACACTCGCTTGGGATCGATGGCGCCGCTGGCGGCGAGATGGGCGACGCCGTCCGACAGGTCGGTCTGCATCTTGCGGCCCCATTCGCCGAATCCGGCGATGAAATGCGCTTCGCCGAAGCCGCCGGAGCCGCGGAACTGCG
>JAIXZK010000220.1 GCA_027489695.1 Sphingomonadales bacterium | reverse complement strand
GCTGAGCGCCGCGGCGGCGAACAGCGAAAGCGCGAGGGCGCGCGGAATGGTGCGCGCCGGGTTGCGCACCTCGCCACCAACGGCGAGCGCGGTCTCCAGCCCGGTGAACAGGAAAATGCCCAGGATGGCAGCGCGGCCAACATCGGCGGCGCTGCCGGCGCCAGCGGCAAGCGGCAGCGCCAGATTGCCGGGATCGAGCCAGACGATGCCGACGCCGAGGAACACCAGCACCGGGATCAGCTTGATGGTGGTGAAGCTGGCGACGAAGCGCGCCATCACCCCGACCCCGCCGATGTTGATGGCGGCAAGCAGCGCCACCCACAACAGGATGGCGCCAGCGCGCACCGGGCCCGCCGCCAGTGCCGGCACCAGCGTGCTCGCCGCATCGGCACTCGCCGCCACCGTGCCGCCGGCGGCCAGCACCGACGACGCCCAGATCAGCGCGCCGGTGACGAAGCCCCACCACGGCCCGAAGGCGGCAGCGACAAAGCCATAGGGCCCGCCACTGGTCGGCACCCGCGCCGCGGCTTCGGCGAAACAGAAAATCGCCGCGCCGACCGCGGCGGCGCAAGCGAGATAGGCCAGCGGCGCCCAGGGGCCGATGGCCGCTGCCATGTCGCGCGGGATGGCATAGATGCCGGCGCCGAACAGGATGCCGAGGAAATTGCCGCTGAGCCCGATCAGGCCGATGCCACGAACCAGGCCAGCATCACGGGCAGTAGCGGGAGCGGCAGCGGCGGCGGTCACACCCGCGAAGCTAAGCGGCGCGCGGTGCGAAGTCCATGCACAAGCCGGGCGTGCGATCCTGCCACGGAACGCCACCGTGGCGCCATGGGTTGGGGCCGCGAAGGAGAATTGCCATGATGCGTGCGATCGTGATCGGATTGGGGTTGGCGGGCCTTGCAATGTGGGCGGGCCGGCGGGCGGGCAGCGGCCTGAAGCACGGCGCGGCGGACCTGATCGAGGGCAAGAGCAGCGCGCGCGGCCTCGACGGCAGCGATGCCAGTGCCGAATGGCGGGCCGGCATTGCCGACGAAAATGTCGTGCCGGAGGCGGTGCGCTAAGGCGCGATTTCCTCGCCTTGCCAGTCGAATAACCGGCCGCTCTGCGCTTGCGTTGCCGCGTCGATGACGCCCAGCAGCGCTTGCGCAGCGGCCGGCGGCGTCAGCAGCGTCGGCACATTGCGCTGGAACGGCTTCGACAGGCCGGTATCAACCGTGCCCGGATGCAGGCCGAGCACGATGCTGTCCGGATTGCGGCGGCTCTGTTCGATCGCAATGGTGCGCAGAAGCTGGTTGAGTGCAGCCTTGGCGGCACGATAGCTGTGCCAGCCGCCGAGCCGGTTGTCGCTGATCGAGCCGACGCGCGCCGACAGCGCCGCGAACAGCGTCTTGCGGCCCTTGGGGAACAGCGGCAGCAGCGCCTGGGCGACGAGTGCCGGGCCGATGGCGTTGACCGCGAAGGATCGCGCCAGCGCGGCCGCATCGAGATCGCGCAGCGCCTTCTCGGGCGCGAGGCCCGGCGCATGCAGCACGCCAGTGGCGACGATGACGAGATCGGGCGGCGCCGGCAGCGCCGCGGCAGCGGCGGCGATGCTGGCGGGATCGGTCAGGTCGAGCCCGGGGCGCGCGAGCCGGGTCACCCGGGCGAAACCGGGATCGGCAGCGAGGCGATCGGCAAGGGCGCCGCCGATGCCGCCATTGGCGCCGATGATGACGGCATGGGCAGCGGGGGCGAAGGAGGTCAGCGACATCCGGCAGGCTGTGGGCGTCGCCGCGGGCGGACGCCATGGGGCGATAGCGCGCAGCGCGGTGACGATCAGTCCTTTTCCATCGTGCACTGCAGCGGGTGCTGATGCTGCCGGGCGAAATCGATGACCTGGTTGACCTTGGTTTCGGCGACTTCATAGGTGAAGATGCCGCAAACGCCGACCCCGCGCTGATGCACGTGCAGCATGACGCGCGTCGCGTCCTCGATGGTCATCCGGAAAAAACGCTGCAGGGTCAGCACGACGAATTCCATCGGCGTGTAATCGTCGTTCAGCATCAGCACCTTGTACAGCGCCGGCTTGGCGGTGCGGGTCTTCGTCTTGGTGGCGACCCCGACGCCGGTACCGCCGGTGCCGGCATCGTCATCACGATCGGAGTCGCTGAGGCGCGAAGGTTGCGTCATGGATGGCAGGCTCACCGATTGGGAATGCGCGGCCTATATAAGTCGGATCGCGGCCATGGAAAAGGGCGGGCGCGTCGCCGCACCCGCCCCATCGGCCGATCCCTCGCAGGCTGGCTTACTTGGTGAAGCTGGCCTTCATCTTCTCGGTGGCGAGCGCGATGCGGTTCTGCATCGGTTCCATCACTTCGCCGGCGAGCTTGACCATCATCTCGGAGAGCTTCGAGAATTCGGCGACGGCGGCGTCGAACTGGCCCTTGCTGTAGTCCGACTGCAGCTGCATCAGCTCGTTCGGGGTCTTGGCCGAGGTCATGGCGCGAGCGGCGTTCGAGGCTTCCTCGAAGCTCTTGCGGCTGACGTCGGCGATGTGGGTGGCGATCTGCTCGATGCCGGCGGCGGCGGTGCGCGCCGAGGCCATCAGGGCTTCGACATTGCCGCGGGCCATGTCGGTGACTTCGTCGAGGGACTTCATGCCCTGCTCAACGGCTTCGCGCGACTTGGCGGTCATCTGTTCCATCGCGGCCTTGCTGCTGTGCAGGGCGGCTTCGGCGGTGGTCTTGACGGTTTCCTGGGTGGTTTCAAAGGCAGTGGCCATGGGAGTCTCCTGAAAGAAGGGGTTGGCGATAAGGGTGAGGGCGGGACGAACGACTGGCATTTCCGGTGCAGCTGCGGGCACCGGGGACGGCGGGACGATGGTGGCAGCAATCTGCGGTGCCGGCGTTTCGACGACCGGGGGAATGATTTCGGCGGGCGCTGCCTCGATGGCAGCGACGGGCGGGACTTCGGCGGCAACGACCGGCGACGACCCGGCTGCGGGCGCCGTGAGGATGGATGGGGTAACCGTTTCCGCCGGCGCGGCCACGGGCGGCGCAAGCTTCGGCGCCGTCACCGTGGGCGCCGCGGCACGACCGGCAGCGCGACGAGCCGGCTTGGTGTCAGCCGCTGCTGCCGGCGCCACGACTTTGGGAGCCGCATCCACGATCGGTGCCG
>JAIXZK010000045.1 GCA_027489695.1 Sphingomonadales bacterium | reverse complement strand
GTTTCGGCGTCATCGGCGGCAGCCTGCGCGGGCGCCGCCGACTGCCGGCCTGAAGCCGCCGCCTCAGGCGTTGCCGCGCCGGCTCATGAAGGCCAGCCGTTCGAACAGCATGACGTCCTGCTCGTTCTTCAGCAGCGCGCCGTGCAGCGGCGGGATCAGCGACTTGGTATCGCGGTTGCGCAGCACTTCGATCGGCAGGTCCTCGTGCATCAGCAGCTTCAGCCAGTCGAGCAGTTCCGACGTAGACGGCTTTTTCTTCATGCCCGGCACTTCGCGGATATCAAAGAAGATGTTGAGCGCTTCGGCGACCAGCGTGCGCTGGATATCGGGGAAATGGACGCGGATGATGGCTTCCATCGTCTCGCGATCGGGGAACTTGATATAGTGGAAGAAGCAGCGGCGCAGGAAGGCGTCGGGCAGTTCCTTTTCATTGTTAGAAGTGATGATGACGATCGGGCGACGTTCGGCCTTCACCCGCTCGCCGGTTTCATAGACATCGAATTCCATGCGATCGAGCTCGGTCAGCAGGTCGTTGGGGAATTCGATATCGGCCTTGTCGATCTCGTCGATCAGCAGCACCGGCAGCTTTTCGGAGGTGAACGCCTCCCACATCTTGCCCTTGCGGATATAGTTGGAAATATCCTGGACGCGCGGATCGCCCAGCTGGCTGTCGCGCAGCCGGCTGACGGCGTCATATTCATACAGGCCCTGCTGTGCCTTGGTCGTCGACTTGACGTTCCATTCGATCAGCGGCGCGTCAAAGGCCTGGGCAATCTGCGCCGCCAGCACGGTCTTGCCGGTGCCGGGTTCGCCCTTCACCAGCAGCGGCCGCCGCAGGGTGACGGAGGCGTTGACCGCCACCTTCAGATCATCGGTCGCGACATAGCCGCCGGTGCCTTCGAAACGCATGAGTATGAGCCTGTTCTGGATGTTGCGGCGCAACGCTAGAGGGGTGCGCGCGGCGCCGCAATCCAGCGATTGTCAGAGGCGCGCGGCCTTGGCATCGATGGCGGCGGGAAAGCGGGCAGGAGTGGCGGCGACCATGGTGAAACCATCCCGCGCCGTACTGGCGGCCTCGCTGCTGCTGGTGGCGGCGCCGCTGGCGGCGAAACCATCGGCGCTGCTGCGCTGCGATGGCCATGGCCGCCGCGACGGCGCCGCCACCGGCATCGCCCGGGTGCCGGCGCTGCTGCAGTCGCTCGGCCTGCTCGGCGCCGGCGAAGCCGATGATCCGCGGGCGCGCGCCGATGGCGAGGCGGGGCTCGCCGCCTGCGAACGGGCCTTGCGCGACAGCCGGGTACGCGGCGATCCGGTGCGGCGCGCCGAAATCCTGCTGATGCGCGGCATCCGCCGGCTGGAACGCGGCGAGGCCGATCTCGCCTTTGGCGATGGCGCCGCGGCGCTGGCCGTGCCGGTCCGCCCGCGCGACGCGGCGACCTTCGCCCGCACCGTCGCGGTTTCGGCACGGCTGCTGCAGGCCCAGGCACGACTGGCCGCCGGACGCGGCGACGAGGCCGAAGCGCTGGCGGCAGCGGCTGTCGCCGCGCGGCCGTTCGCGCCGTTCCTGCTACGCGAGGCACTGCTGGTGATGGCGGCGTCGCCCGCCGTCTCCTCGGCCGAAGCCGGGCTTGCCGATCGCGCCGGCCGGCTGACGACGCGCGCCACGCCGGCGCTGGCGACCGATCCCGCGAATCGCGGCCGGGTGGCGACAATGGCCCTGGCCTGGCCACGCTGGGAGGCACCGGCGGCGCTTGCCGGCCTCGGCCGCGACCTGGCGCGGCGGCCGGCGAGCCTCTCCATCGACCGCCGCCCGGATGGCGCGACCCGGCTGCGGCTGCGGCGGCCGGCGTTCGTTGACAGCCAATATGAAGCGGCATTGCTGCTGGCGGCGCGGCTGGCCCGCGCGCGGGGTGCCGATCGGCTCGCCATCGTCGATCGCGGCGTCGATCTCGAACTCGGTCGTTCCGGCCTCGAATCGCGCTACCAGCGGCTGGAATTCATCGTGCCGGGCGACCCGCATTGGCCGGATCAGGCCGGCCGGGCGCTCGACGTGGCGGCGGTGGAAGCGGCGCTGGCGCCGGTGTTCGGCGGCAGCTGAGGCGGTCTCGGGACTTCGCTGGCTCAGCGATAGGCGTAGGTGATTTCGCTCTTCATGCCGCCGGGGAAGCCGAACATCGATCCGCGGCTGTCGGCGGTCTGGGTACGCAGCCGGGGGCGGCCGGCGGCATCCAGGCCATATTCGCTGATCTGCTCGAAGCTGTGCACCCGGATCAGAAGGTTCAGCTTGAAATTCTCGCGGGCCTTGACGCGCAGCCGTTCGACGAAAGGTTTGCCATTGGCGCTGCCGATGGTGACCTCGCCGGAAAGATGCCGCGAAATGTCCTTGCTGTCGGAGCGGACAGAGCCCTCCGGCAGCACCGGAATGACCAGTACGGTACGGCCATCGGCATCGGTGCGGCGTTCGGTGGCGGCGGAAACCAGCTCGGCGAGGCGGTAATAGCCCGGCACCGGGGAGGCCTTGGCTTCGGCCTCGGCGGAACGGCGCTGGTCGGCGGTCGGCACCTTGCCGTTGCGGCGGACAAGGGTCCAGCGGCTGCCGTCCCAGCGTTCGACCAGCACGGTGCGCGTCGTGGTGCCGCCCCCATCACGAACCATCGTCGTCGTCCGATCGAACGAAAGCTCCGCGGGGGTCGTTGCTTTCGCCGTCGCGATGATGCGTTCCGAAACCGGATCGGCGAGCGGGGCATTGGCGGCGGCGCTGGCCAGCAGCAGCACCAGGGGCAATAGATAACGCACGCGGCAACCCGATTCTGACATGGCGTCGGCCCGGAACGGGCCAGCGCCGGAGCGATATCGGTAACTGCGCCGTAACGCCAGCAATGCCTGCGGCGATTGCCACTATCCCTCGCCAAAGTGACGGCCCTGCAACAGCCGTGGGCGCGGCGTCGGTGCGGCGACGTCAGCGCAATGGCGTCAGCAGCGCTTCGGCGCGCGTCGTTCCGGCCTTGCCGAATTGCGCCCCGGCGATGGTGCGGATCTGCCGGACCAGCGCCGGGCGACCGCCGGGGCCCAGCCGATATTCATTGATGATTTCCAGCGCGTCGAGCTTCGCCACCAGGAAGAAGGAGATCGGCTTGGCCAGCGCCAGCCGCAGCCGCGCCACATAGGGCACCGGGCCGCTGGTATCCACCACCGCCTCGCCGGTCATGTTGGCCGAAACATCGCGGCCGATATCGATCGAACCCTTGGGCAGCGATTCGATCCGGTAAACCGCCCGGCCCTGGGCATCGGGCACCCTGCGGACGCCGCCGCCAAGGAATTGCGCGACGCGGGCATAGCTGGTCAGCGGCCGGCCGGCATTGGCCTTGGTAATCGCGGCGATCTCCGCCGGCGTCGGCGGCCGGCCGTCGATGCTGACGATGGTCATCTGCTTGCCGTCCCAGCGATCGACGGTGGTCCGGGTCACCGGCTTGCCGCCGCCTTCGGTGACGACTTCGCGCACGGTGCGTTCAAAGGCGATGCTCGCCGGCGTTACCGCCCGCGCGCCGGCAATGACCTTTTCCAGCACCGGATCGGGCGCCGGCGCGGCGGCGCCGGCGATCAGGGAACCAAGGGCGAGGAAGGCGAGGGCGGGGCGCATGGCCATGGTGTAGCGCCGGCGGTCCCTGTGGTGCAAGCGCAAGACAGTGGCGGCAAGCGCTTTGCCGCCGGCGGCCGGGTCCCGAAGCCCCGGCCGCCGGCGGCGCGCGGCTCATACGTCGAGGAAGCTCCGCATCTTGCGGCTGCGCGACGGGTGCTTCAGCTTGCGCAGCGCCTTCGCCTCGATCTGGCGGATGCGCTCGCGGGTCACGCTGAACTGCTGGCCGACTTCTTCCAGCGTATGATCGGTGTTCATGCCGATGCCGAAGCGCATGCGCAGCACGCGTTCCTCGCGCGGGGTCAGCGAGGCCAGCACCCGGGTGACGGTTTCCTTGAGGTTGGCGTGGATCGCGGCATCGACGGGGATGACGGCGTTCTTGTCCTCGATGAAGTCACCCAGGTGCGAATCCTCCTCGTCGCCGATCGGCGTTTCGAGGCTGATCGGCTCCTTGGCGATCTTCATCACCTTGCGGACCTTTTCGAGCGGCATCGACAGCCGCTCGGCCAGTTCCTCCGGCGTCGGTTCGCGGCCGATCTCGTGCAGGATCTGGCGGCTGGTGCGGACCAGCTTGTTGATCGTCTCGATCATGTGCACCGGGATACGGATGGTGCGGGCCTGGTCGGCGATCGAACGGGTGATC